>JAICUE010000533.1 GCA_025936015.1 Gemmatimonadaceae bacterium | reverse complement strand
TGTTTTCGCGCATGCGCGCCGGTGAAGGCGCCCTTCTCGTGGCCGAACAGTTCCCCCTCGAGCAGCGTGTCCGGGATCGCCGCGCAGTTGACCGCGACGAATGGGGCGTCGGCGGTCGGGCCGCCATAGTGGATGCCGCGGGCGAACAGCTCCTTTCCCGTTCCCGTCTCGCCAGCGAGGAGTACCGTCGTCCGCGCGGTTGCCGCGACCAGGCGAGCATTCTCGACCGCGGCGCAATGTGCCGGACTTCGCCCGAGCAGGCACTCGAACCCGAGGCCCACGGAGCCGCCGGCGGCGGCGGACTCGTCGGTCGGCGCGGGCACTTTCGGCGTGTCCATGGCTCGGCCTCGGCTAAACGAACGGGGTGCGGGACGGCCGAGCGAACCCGGCCGTAGGGGTCATCAGTATGGCGTGCTGGGCCGCGTTCTTGATGTGCGCCTGGTCACACTGACGCGCCGCCGACGCTGCGGAGCTTCTGCCTCGCGTCGGTCGCCGCCGAGCCGGCACCGACGCGTTCGAAAGCAGCGAGAGCCTCCGTCCACATCGCTCCCGCGCGCACTCGCTCCCCTCGCCGGCGCCAGACCTCCCCGATCTCGCAGAGCAATTCCGCCGCGAGAAGTGCGTCTTCTGTCGCGGTGGTGGCGCGACGCGCGTCCTCGAGTGTCGCCAATGCCTGGTCGTATTCACCGCGCTCGCGCTCGAGCTTCGCGCGGAGCTTCAGCGTCTCCGCGATCCGGAGGCGGTCACCGCGCTCGTGTGCGAGCGCAAATGCCCGCGTGCATGCAGCGGTCGCTTCGTCGAGCTGGCGCTGCATCAACAACAGCTCCGCCCGATTCTGCTCGACTACCGACTCGACGAGCAGGTCCTGCCTCTCGCGCGCGATTCCCGCCGCGCGGCTGAAGCACTGTTCGGCGAGCGCGGTCTCTCCGCGGTCCCCGTGCAGCTTGCCCATGTTGTTGAGCACCCACGATGCGGCGACCGCGTCGTGCTCGGCATCGAACGCTGCAAGGCTCAGGCGATAGGAGGCGAGCGCCGCGTCCCAATCGCCACGGACACTCGCCAGGATGCCGAGGTTCTGCTGCACCATCCCGATCAGCCGCTGTTCCTTCGCCTGCTCGGCGAAGATTGCGGCGTCGTTGTAGAGCTGTTCTGCTTCCTCGTGGTCGCCGCGGCGATGGACGACACTCGCCTTGCAGTTCAGGGCGTGGGCGATCCCCGCGACGTACCCCACCGCCCAGGCGATTGCCAGACTCTGTTCGTACAACGCCGCCGCCGCCGCGGTCTCACCCCGGTGCAGATGTTCGTTCCCGCGACGGCGGATGGTCGTGATCAGCAGCCTGACATCGCGCGACTCGCCGAGTTTTGCGAGTGGATCGCGCTTGTCAGCGGGTGGAAGCTCCGCTGGATGCCCACGATGGACCATGGCTGCTCACCTTGTGCGAGCGGTCAATCGACTGCGACAAGGTAGCCCGAGAAGTGGCTGACGTTGAACCGGACCACCATGCTGTTCGCATCTGCGGTAGCCGGGAGCAGTTCGCTGACGACCGCGCGCAGCAGCCAGTCGATGAGGTTCGTCGTCGAGGTGAAATATCCGGCGTGGAAGTGCATGTACCGGACAGCCTGCGAGTTGACCACGGTGACGTTGAGGTCCTGCGTCATCGTCAGCTGCTTCGCGAACTTCGTCCCGTGCGGGCCGAACTCGTAGGCGACCGGTCGGCCGGCGAGCGCGGTAACGGTAAAGATCGTCGGGTATGACACCGCCCCGGCGGGCACGTCGACGGTCAGTCCCGCTGCAGGGAAGCTGATCGTCCCGCCGTCGCGTCCAATGACCTGCGTCACCGTGATGTTCGACGGGAG
>JAICUE010000411.1 GCA_025936015.1 Gemmatimonadaceae bacterium | reverse complement strand
TCGAAATGAAGCAGCGCTGGCTGGCCCTCCCAGAGCGACCGGAAGAAGCCGCCGCGATTGCGCAGCGAGAGCGTGCCGTCAGGCGCGATCTTCGTGATCTCGAAACCGATCTCGTCGAGGTGGGCGATGAACATCACGGTGTCGCGAGCCGGCCCCACCGCGAGGACGATGTCGCCAATGCTGTCGACTGTCGCGCGCTCCCGCGCCCATGCCGGAAGTAAACGCAGCACCGCGGCGCGAACTGCCGATTCGTGTTCCGAGACGCCGTAGCTGTTGGTCAGGGTCGTCAGTACCTGAGTGACCGCCGCGACCGAGTCGCGGTTCGCCCGACGGGCGACCGGCGCGAGCGGCGCGGGCGCGACCGACACCGGTGTCGCGACTCCGCTCACTCCGGACGCGCGCTGGACCTCGGCGAACAGCTCAGCCGCATCATCCGCGGCGATGCTCTCGACGAGCGATCCGCGGAAGCTCGTCCGTACTCCGATTGCCGACATCGCGCCGACATGCAGTCGCGGCGAGAACCCGAGCTCACGCGCCGTCAGCGCGCGCCGCGCGATCTGCACGCCGGCCTCGCCGCTGTCGGCGCGCGCGAGCCGCGGGTCGATGATCGTCAGCGAATCGACCGGTCCGATGGTCGCGAGCGCCGCCGACAGTCCGGTGAGCTCGAACGAACCCTGCGACGAGAGCAGGAAGATCGTCTCGCCGGTCGAGGGCGTCAGTCGCGAAGCCGCGGCGATTGCCGCACACCCGGCGCGCGCCGCGGCGTCGGGACCGGCAACGAGGTCGGCGTAGCGCCATCCATCCTGGTCGCGCGCCACGGGATCGAGGAGCGCGATGCCTGACGATGCGGCCTCCGCCGCCGAGCGGGCGCCGACGTCGACGTAGAAGTTCTCGACGGAGGCCGGCGCGGTCTCGGCGTTTCGCGCACGCCAGAGATGGGTGCTCCGCACCGCGATCACGCCGGGAACGACGCCGCGCGCGGTGCGAACGCGGATGCGCTGCCCTTCATGGAACTGATCCCACAGCACCGATCGCCGCGCGTTGCCGCTCGGGTGCAGCCGGAGATAGCCGTCATCGGTGATCGCGCTGACGACGTAGCCAGCTTCATCGAGCGCGCAGGCGACGACGCGCCGCGGTGAGCCGCTGCCGCGCCTGATCATGTAGCCGTCGAGCGGCGCCGCCTTGAATCCTATCGCGCGCATCTGCGGGGCGACCAGCGCTTCGCGGCCGGGCGTGACGTCGAGCGCGACCCACGTGGCGATCGCGTCGAGCGTCCCGTTGCGGTCGCTTGGTGTCGCGTCCTGCGCGGCGAGCGGGGCGACGGTGGCCGCCGAAAGCATGACGACGAACCCGGCGCGCATGAGCGCGCGAACGTCAGGCGGAAAAGAGCGCATCGATTTCGGTCGCAACGGTTGCATCGTCAGGCGGGTGAAGAGAGAACGCGTCCGGCGGTGAAGTAGCGAGGCCACCCTGCACGCGGCCATCGCTGTCGAGACGGACGACACCCGCCGCGAGGGCGTCGACCACCCGCGGCAGCAGCCGGTGCTCGGCGCGCAACACCCGCGCGGCGAGTGACTCGGGGCTGTCGTGCGCCGCGACCGGCACCGGCCACTGCGCGATGATCGGTCCGCGGTCGTATTCGGCGTCGACGAAGTGCACCGTCGCGCCGCTCACCCGCACGCCGGCGTCGAGCACCGCGCGGTGGACCCGGAGGCCGTACAGCCCCTGTCCGCCGAACGAGGGCAGCAGGGCAGGGTGAACGTTGATGATGCGCCCCTTCCACCGCTCGGTGACATCCCCCGGGACGAAGGCGAGGTAGCCGGCGAGGACGACGATGTCGATTGCCTTCGCGTCGAGCAGGTCGCCTAACGCGCCGGGAGCGGCGACCGCGGTCTCGATTCGCGCGCGGCGTGCGCGGGCGAGCGCGCCGGCCTCCTCGCGCCCCGCGACCACCAGCGTGATGTCGGCGCTCCGCCGCTCGCCGAGCGTCGCGAGATGGTCGATCACCGCCTGCAGGTTCGAGCCTCCCCCCGACGCCAGCACCGCGACCCGCTTTCGTCCGCTCATCGCCGAATTAGTACCATAACGATCCTAATTGCCGTCGAGGAAACGGCTGACGGCGTCGCCGAGCGATGGTGCGGTCTCGGCGTCCCGCTCCGCCCGCATCAGGTCGTCGTGCGGCGTCGCTGGACTCGTCACCAGGATGGCCCGGCCGCCGAGCGAGATGCCCGGCCCGACGTCGCGCCAGCGGTCGCCGACGAACAGCGACTGCGTGGTGTCGAGGCCGAGATCGTCGCGAGCCTCCTCGTACATCCCGAGCTCGGGCTTCCGGCAGTGGCATGGCCCGGTGATCGCCGGATGGTGCGGGCAGTGATACGTCGCGTCGATCCGTGCCCCCGCTTCAGCGAACATGAGCGCGACTCGCGCCTCGACGCGCGCATAGTCGTCCTCGGTGAGCAGCCCGCGCGCGATGCCCGATTGATTGGTGATCACGACGACTGCCACTCCGGCGTCGTTGAGGCGTCGTACCGCCTCCGCCGCGCCGGGAATGAGCTCGACGCCCTCCGGCCGCGCGAGATAATCGGCATCGACGATCAGCGTCCCATCGCGATCGAGGAAGGCTGCTCGGCCCAGCGGGGCAGCGTCAGGCGGCGGGTTCATCGCGATCGCGTGCGGGTGACGATTGGAGCGTGCGCGGAGCGGGGCGCGTCGACGACGGCGCGTACCAGCGCGGCATCGTGAGCGGCCGGGACGCTGCGGACGTCCAGGAGCAGCGTATCGTTCTCGATCCGGCCGACGACGGGCAGGCTGCCGGAGCGGAGCCGCGCGCCGAGGGAGTCGGCGCTCTCGCTTCCACGCGGGTGCAGCGCGACCGCCGCGGAGGGGATGCGCGCCGTCGGAAACGCGCCGCCGCCAACCGTTGCGATGCTGTCGACGGTAGTCGCGGTGACGATGCTGGTGCTTCCCGCGACGATCGTCTGCGCATGGGCGTTGATCGCGTGGGCGATCCCGGCCGCGCGGCCGAGGACCTCCCTCACCGGCGCGGTGAGCATTGCCAGCG
>JAICUE010000238.1 GCA_025936015.1 Gemmatimonadaceae bacterium | reverse complement strand
TCATCCTCACGGCGCGCGGCGAGGAGGCGGACAAGGTGCACGGCTTCCGTGTCGGCGCGGACGATTACGTCACGAAGCCCTTCGGGCTGTCCGAGCTCCTGGCGCGTGTCTCCGCGCAGCTCCGGCGCTCCCGTCTTCCCGGGGGGAGCTCGGCGGCTTCGGAGCGCTACAGCTTCAGCGACGTCGAGATCACGCCCAGCGCCCGGATCGTCACCAAGGGAGGAGAGCGCGTCGCGCTGACCCCGCGCGAATACGACCTGCTGCTCGCGCTCGTGCAGCGTCCCGGTGTCGTCCTCTCGCGAGTGACGCTGCTGCGTGAAGTATGGGGCCATCAGGCCGACGTCATGACACGCACCGTCGACATCCACATGGGCGAACTCCGCAAGAAGCTCGAGGACGTCGCGGCCGAGCCGCGGCATTTCATGACGGTGTGGAAGGCCGGCTACCGGTTCGACCCATGAGATACGCGACGGCGCGCGTCGTCCTGGCCGACTCGACCATCACGAGGATCGTGTGAGACCCTGGGCGCGGATCTCGTCGCGGTTCATGTGGACGATGCTCGTGCTCGTCGCGTCAGGCTGGGTCGTCTGGCGAGTGGTCTACGTTCGGACGACGAGCTTCCGCGAGCTGCAGTCGCTGCTCGACATCTCGCTGACGACGACGCGCAGCGAGACCGGTGCGTGGGCCGGTGCGCAACGCGATCGCGTCGCGATGGCGGCCCAGCTCGCGCAGGGGCGCGAGCTCTCCGCCTTCGACGCGAGCCGGGACCTGCATGCGCTCCTCGACGCGATGGTGGACGGGCTCCACCAGAAAGGCGTCGCCGCGGTCGCGGCCGCGACTGACGACAGTGGACGGATCATCGCCGCCGAAACCGACGGGGCGACGGCGCCACTCCCCGCCGCGTGGAGCTATCCCGGTAATCGCGACACCACGGGTGATGTCCGCTGCGGGGCGGAGATCTGCGTCGCGATGCGCGAACCGGCGCGGTTCGGCACGCGCGCGGGGTGGATCGTCCTCTGGATCCCGGTCACCGACGACACCTTCCGCGGGCTGAACCCGGCATCGCGCTCCAACCTCTCCGGCCGGACGTCGCTCGTCGCGCGGATCGGCGACTCGGTCGCGGTGCTCGCCACCCGGAGCAACTCGGGGAAGCCGGTGCCGCGGATGCTGCCGTGGTCCGACGTTCCGCAGCAGGTCCGCACAGCGTTAGGCGGGTCGGCGTCGACCGGACATGGGCCCGGACTGTTCGGCGTCGACGTCGTCTACGCCGCCTCGGCGGTGAAGGGGATGCCGTGGGCGGTCGTCCGCGAGCTCGGAACCGCCGAGATCATGCACGACGTGAACGTCGCGCTGCTGATCGAGGAATCGCTGCTGCTCGCGCTCTTCTTCTCGCTCGCCTTCCTCGTCCAGAACCGCGTGCGAGCCGTTCGCGCGCGGCGGACGAGCGAGCTGACCCAGCTCCGCGCCGACTTCGTGTCGAGCGTGTCGCACGAGCTGCGCACGCCGCTGGCGCAGATCCGCATGTTCGCCGAGCTGCTGCGCAAGGGCTCGATGCGGACGCCGCAGGATGCCGATCGCGCGCTCCGTATCATCGAGAAGGAAGCGAGCCGCCTGACGATTCTCGTCGACAACATCCTCAACTACACCCGGCTGCGGAAGCGCGCCGAGCGGGCTTCATCGATCCCGACCCATGTCACCGGCGCCGTCAGGCAGACGATCGAATCGTTCGCGCCGCTGTCCGCCGAGCGCGGCGTGCACATCGCCGCCGAGATCGAGCCCGATCTCTGGGCGACGGTCGACTCGCTCGGACTTCGCCAGGTGCTCCTCAACTTCCTCGAGAACGCGGTCAAGTACGGGCCGCGCGACCAGACCGTCACCGTCGGGGCGAAGCAGCTCGGCGACGTCGTCCGCATCTGGGTGGACGATCAGGGACCTGGCGTCCCCGACGCCGAACGCGATGCGATCTGGCGCGCGTTCTACCGCCGCGCCGAATCGATCGCCGCCGGCGCGACCGGCGCCGGGATCGGGCTCGCCGTCGTCCACGAGCTCGTCCTCCAGAGCGGCGGCTCGGTGCAGGTGGCCGACGCGCCTAACGGCGGCGCCCGGTTCATCGCCGACCTCCCGCGGGCCGACACCCCGGACAATGCGGATGAGCTGATGGTGACGGGGGAACGGCCGGTCCCGGCGCGCGCGGGATGAGAACTGCAGCTGTAAGCTGTAAGCCATAAGCCGTCAGCGACGGCGTTCTGTTACCGCGGTCGCTCCCTGCTTACCGCTTACTGCCTCACGTCTCGTACAGCGTCTCCGGCTCCGCGGCGGCGAGCGCGACGAGAAAAGTCGCGATCTTCTCGCAGACGGCGGCGGCGAACTTCGCGCCCTTCTCGGCGGTCGAATCTTTCGGGTTGCCGACGCCGGTATCGGCGGTGACGCGCGTCCATTCGCGCTGCGCCCAGACCCAGCGCTCACGCAGGCCGGCGATCGCGAACTTCCGCTCCCGGCCATCGCCGGCCTCGCCTAACGGCCGGACGAGCGATGGGGTGAAGTGGAGGAGGATGCTCGTCTCCAGCTCGCCGGCATGGTCGCCGGGCTCGGTGAAGTAGGGCTTCGCGTCGACGACCTGCCACCAGTTCACGGTGCAGAGGAAGACCGTCGTCTTCGGCTGCAGCTCGCGGATCATCTGCCTGAAGTCGTTCCCGCCGTGCGAGTTGAAGATGACGAGCTTCCGTGCGCCGGCGCGTTCCACCGTCGCGACGACGTCGGCGAGGACCGCGGCCTGGGTGCTCGGGTTCATGTTCATGCAGAAGCGCACGTCGAGCTGGCCAGTGTTCACGCCGAAGGGAATCGTCGGCAGCACGATCACCTTCGCGCCCTTCTCCCATGCCAGTCGCGCCGACTCGGCCGCGAGCACGTCGCACTCGATGACGTCGGTGGCGTAGGGGAGATGGAAGTTGTGCGCCTCCGTCGCGCCCCACGGGAGGATCGCGACGTCGTAGGCGGTATCGCGCACCGTTGCCCAGTGCGATTCGGCGAGGATGTACGGACGAGTCATGGCGGAACGTTAGGCGGTGATCGCCGCCGGCGCTGGCCGGCGGCGCTCGAGTCTCCGGCACGGGCGCGGAAACCGGCCCGATCGTCACGGTGCCGGAGTCTGGGATCACCCCGAGCCGCGCGCAAGCTCCCGCGCCTCTTCTCGGCCGCTGCAGGGCACTATCTTTCAGGCATGACCGCTGTCGTCCCTACCGAGATCACCGACCCGACGAACGCGCGCATCCTCGCCGTCTCCGAGGATCGCATCGCCGGATTCCTCGCCGAGCCCTTTGCCGAGATCGCTCGCCTGGCCGATCTCCCCGAAGCGACGGTCCACGAGCGGATTCGGGCGATGCTCGAGGCGCACACGATCCGCCGCGTGCGGCAGACGCTGATGGCGACGAACCTCGCCCCCGGCGCCCTCGTCGCGTGGAAGGTGCCGACCGAGAAGCTCGACGCGGCGTTCGAGTACATGGCGAAGGACGATCCCTTCTCCGGCCATGTCGTCATCCGTTCCACCGACAGCGAGACGAGCGGGTCGGTCTATCGCCTCTGGACGACGCTCAAGGTCCCGGTCGGCTTCTCGATGCGGAAGCACTGCGATTTCCTCGCGCGCACCGTCGGCGCCGAGGCGTATCGCATCATGCCGGCGAAGCGGCTCTTCGCGTTAGGCGTCGGCCATGTGCGACGGAAGGGGATGGAGCCGGGCGCGAAGACCGATGAGCCGGGTCGCGTGATGGACACCAACATCGTCGAGCTCTCGCCCCTCGACTGGCGCGTGCTGACCGCGCTCAAGCGCGAGTTCGCACCCGAGGAGATCAGCGCCGAACCCTGGCGCGGCCGCGCCGCGGAAGCGGGGGTCGCGTACGAGGAGTTCCTCCGCGTCGCTCGCTCGCTCGCCGACCGCGGCGTGATCGGCCGCTTCTCGACCTTCCTCGAGCACGTGAAGCCGAGCGCCGAGGGGACGCGGGTGACGCGGTACAATCCGCTCTTCCACTGGCGTGTACCGGCGGGTCGGGAGATCGAGGCGGGCAGGGAGGTCGGGCGCCACCACATCCTCACCCATGCCTACTGGCGCGAGGGGGGCGACGAGTTCGCGCAGGTGAACATCATGGCCGTCGCGCACGGCACCGACAAGGCGACGGTGCTCGCCCACAAGGCGGCGATCGATGCGCACCTCGACGCGGTCGGGATTCCGGTGCTGTACACGAACGTGTTCTGGGGCGGGCGAAGCGAGATCAAGCCGTCGGAGATCGCCCCCGCTGAATACGAGGCGTGGTGCCGCCGGGTCGGGCTCGATCCCGATGCGATGCGCGCCGAACCGGACGAGACGCGCAGCGCGTGAGCGCGTCGATGCGCGCGTGGCGTTGCGCGCCGGCCGCGTGACCCGTTAACGTGAACGAGTAGTTCCGCAGTCGCAGGACAGTGGCACGGGGTGCCCGCGCGATGTCGACGACGTCGATACCGCTGGCTGAGATCACACCCGTCGAACCTGATCTGGGTCATTCCAGCGAAGGGAGCGTCACTGGTGCAGGTGCGGTGCGAGCAGGCATTGCCTAACGGCGCTGCCGCCTTCCAACCCGCCATCGGCTCCGCTCCCTCGCGCTACACGATTCGCGATTCAGCTCGCGATTCATCGAGGAGCAACGCTCGTGCTGGCATTCGCACTGATACTCGCCCTGCAGGCGCCGCAGGACACCATTCCGACGGCCACGCCTCCGAGCACTGCTCGCGGCGACTCCGCCCTCATCGACTCGGCACGCGCGGCACGCGTGCATAAGCTCGAAACTGTCCAGGTCATGGCCGTCCGCGGAGGCGCTCCGGCGATCTCGGAAAAGACGATCACCGCCGCCGAGATCGAGCGACACTATACCGGGCAGGAGATGCCGATCCTGCTCCAGTCGTCGCCGGGCATCACATCGTACGCGGAGAGCGGAGCGGGCTCGAACTATTCGTACATGCGCCTGCGCGGAATGGCGCAGACGCGCATCAACATCACCCTCGACGGCATCCCGCTGAACGAGCCGGAAGACGAGGGGTT
>JAICUE010000167.1 GCA_025936015.1 Gemmatimonadaceae bacterium | reverse complement strand
GCCGCCCCAGCCGAGCTCGACGTACGCCCACCACATGCCTAACGTGATGCCGATGGTGAGGAAGAACCACGACACCAGTGCCCAGCGCCGCACGGCCGCCAGCCACTCGTTGTCGAGCCGCCGCGTCACGAGTGCGCCGATCGCGAAGGCGAACGGAATCGTCGTCGCGACGTAGCCGAGGTACAGGTTCGGCGGATGGATCGCCATCCCCGGGTTCTGCAGCTGCGGATTCAGCCCGCGACCGTCGAGCGGAACGAAGGGGAGCCGCGTGTACGGGTTCGCGCCGAGGCAGGCCGTCAACAGGAAGAACAGGATGACGATGCCTAACGTTCCGGTCACCCACGGCATCATCGCTCGCGACCGGCCGCGGCTGCTGAACACCGCGATGGTCGAGTAGAAGGAGAGGATCAGCGCCCAGAAGAGCAGCGATCCGGCCTGACCGCCCCAGAACGCGGCGAAGACGTACACCCCCGGCATGTTGCGGCTGGTGTTCGACGCGACGTACTCGAGGGAGAAGTCGTGGCTGAGTAGGGCGGTCCAGAGCCCGATCGACGCGAGGAGAACGAGGGCGAACGTCGAATAGAGGCCGCGCTCGCCGCTGGCAATCAGGTCCGCTCGGCGCAGCTTGCCGCCAGCGAACGAAACGGTGCTCGTCCAGGCCGCCATGACCACGGCGACCCAGAGCGACAGCTCACCGATGAGGATCACGACTGGGTGGTCTTGGGAACCGAGGCCGGATGGCCGCCGGGCTGCTCCATGCCGGGAGGCGCGTTCTCGTAGCGCGACGCGCACTTCGCGAGCAGCGTCGTCGCGTGGAAGGTGCCGTCGCGGCCGAGGCGCCCTTCGACGACGACGTCGACGCCGTCGGTGAAGGTGTCGGGGGCGATGCCGCGATAGATCACCGGATAGGTGGTCGTCCCGTCGGTGACGCGGAACTCGTACTGCTTCCCGCCGGGGTTCTTCACGATGGTGCCAGGCACGACGCGCGCGCCGAGCTTGACGCCGGTGTCGTGGAAGCTGTTATCGGAAGCGACGTGGGTGGCGAGCTCGGAGGGCGTCACGTAGTAGACGCCGGTCTGGCGGATGGAGCTGGCCATCAGGTAGCCGGCGGTGCAGACGACGAGCGCTCCGCCGATCAGGAAACTGGTTCGTGCCTTCACGATCCCTCGATACCCGCGCCAGTGGGGCGGGCGGACTGACTGCCTAACGGTATCGCCAGCGAGTCCGGGGCGCGGAACTCAGTTGGCGTGACGCTGCGCCGCGACGCGACGGACCCGCGCCATGATCGCGTCCAGCTCGGCTTCGGCGCGGGCGCGCTCGTCACCGGTCCAGACGCCACCGCTTCTGTTCAGCTCGCGAACGCGCTCGAGCATCTCATCGATTAGTGCCCGTAACACGAGATTGTTCCGTCGATTGCTTCCCCCGCTGGTGCGCTTGGGGGCGGTGGTCTCTATCGGAGAGGTCATGGCAGACGACAGTCAGGTGAGAGACAACGCCGGCGACGGTCCAACGGCCGCAATATAGAGTGCGGCGCGTCACCGGGAAACGGGCGCGTCGCACTGGCCATCCATCACTCCCGGGTGTGGGCCAGCATCAGGCTGGCGGTTCCCGCACCCGCGGCGTCCCACGCCAGGTCGCGCACACTGAAGTGCCCATACGACCGGCGATCGTACATCTCCTTCCCAATACCAGCGGCGGCACTGGCGACGGATGCACTGAATAGTAGGGACGACCGAGGTGCCTGCGTCGTGACTTGAATTACAGAGTAGGTCAGACTCTGGATCAGTGCCGTGGTGAAGAAGTGCTTCACCTTGTCGGCGCCGATCCAGTGGTCGGCCGGGATCTGCGCACTCGCGACCCGCGGCCCCGCCATCAACGCGATCCCGATTGCTGCCGCCACCGCCAGTCGGCGCATCCGCTTTCCGATGAGCCCCAGCGCTCGGCTCACCAGGTCGCGATGGCCCGGCGCATGGATCCAGCTGCTCGCGCCCGATGGATGCGGGAGCGGAATCACGGTGCTCGATCCGCCACAATGCTCGACCACATGCTCCTTTCCGACGACATCGGCCAGCGGCGCCTCGCCGAGGAATCGCCCGATGGCCAGTTTCCCGACGGGAATGATAACTGCCGGCTTTATCAGCATAAGCTCATCATCAAGCCATGATCCACACCGCTCGATCTCGGCGCGGGTCGGGACTCGATCGCCGCGACCGCTAGGATGCGGGCCGGGGAAGCAGCGGGTCATCGCGGCGATGTAGATGCGCTCGCGCGCCTCGTCCTCGCTCAAACCGGCCTCGGCCAGCCAACGAAAGAGAGTCTTCCCCGCCCGGCCGGCAAACGGTTTCTGGCTGGAAATCTCCACCTTCCCCGGCGCCTGCCCGACGAGCATCACCTTCGCCCGCCGCGCACGCGACAGGATCGGCATGATCGGCTCGGCGTGGCCACATCGGCGGCAGGCGCCTAACCGCGCCAGATGTTGTTCCAGTTCGTCCGTCTGCGTCACCACGCTGCACTCCGCATCTCGTTCCGTCCGTATTACGCGCCGTCACGCGCCCAGGCCAGCGCGGCGCGCACCGCGCGCCGCCACTCGTGCTTACCCGCGCGCGCCACGTCGGTGCCCGACCCCGGCACGAACCGCGTGAAACGCCGGGTACCGATGAACTCCGCAGCCGAGTTCCAGACCCCTGCCGCGATCCCGGCAAGTCCGGCCGCGCCGAGCGCGGTCGTCTCGACTACATCCGGCCGCTCGACGGGGACGCCGAGCACGTCGGCCTGGAACTGCATGAGCCAGTCGTTGGACGTCGCGCCGCCGTCGACGCGCAGTCGCGCGAAGCGTGCTCCAGCGGCGCTCGACATCAGCGAGAGGATGTCATCGGTCGCGTAAGCCATCGCCTCGAGTGCCGCGCGCACCAGGTGCGCGCGCGTCGTGCCGCGCGTCAAGCCGACGATCGTTCCCCGAGCGTTAGGCTCCCAATCAGGGGCGCCGAGTCCGGCGAGCGCGGGGACGAAGCAGACCCCATGGGTCGACGCGACGCTTCGCGCCAGCGCTTCGCTCTCGGCGGCGCTTTCGATCACGCCAAGCCCATCACGCAGCCATTGCACCGCCGCACCGGCGACGAAGATCGACCCTTCCAGCGCATACGCCGTCCGGCCGCATTCGTCGCAGGCAATCGTGGTGAGCAGGCCCGCGGCGCCCGGAGGCCGCTTCGCGCCGGCGTGAAGAAGGATAAAGGCACCCGTCCCGTAGGTGTTCTTGCTCTCACCAGCGTGCCAGCACCCCTGCCCGAACAACGCCGACTGCTGGTCGCCGGCAATTCCGCGAATGGGAATTTCGGCGCCGAAGACCGAGCGCTCGGTGACACCGAAATCTCCCGACGATGGCCGGACCTCGGGAAGCATCGCGCGCGGCACGCCGAAGAGCGCGCACAGCTCGTCGCTCCAGCGCTGGGCATCGATGTCGTAGAGCATCGTCCGCGACGCGTTCGTCGGATCGGTCGCGTGCACCGCGCCGCCGGTCAGCTTCCAGACGAGCCACGCGTCGACGGTCCCGGCGAGCAGCTCGCCGCGGGCGGCGCGGGTGCCTAACGCGTGCTCGCGGATCAGCCACTCGAGCTTCGTCGCCGAGAAGTAGGGGTCGGTCACGAGTCCGGTGCGCCGGCTGATCTCCGCGGCATCGGACGCGAGGCTCGCACAGCGCGCCGCGGTCCGCCGATCCTGCCAGACGATCGCCGGCGCGACCGGCTCGCCGGTCAGGCGGTCCCAGACGACCACCGTCTCGCGCTGGTTGGTGATTCCGATCGCGACAGGGGTCGCCCCCGCGCGGGCGATCGCTTCCCGTCCGGCGGCGATCGTCTGCTCGAGCAGGTCATGCGGATCGTGCTCGACGAGTCCGGGTGCGGGGTAATGCTGCGGGATCTCGCGGTAGCCGCGACCGGCGATCCCGCCATCAGGGCTGACGACGAGCGCGGTGCTGCCGGTCGTCCCCTGGTCGAGCGCGAGGATACCGCCGTCAGGCCTCATGTGTGCCCCACGCGGCAAAATCGTATGGCGGGAGCACGACGCCGCGGTCGGTGATGAACGCGGTCACCAGCTCACCAGGCGTCACGTCGAACGCGGGGTTGTAGATCGCGGCTTCCTCGGGCGCGATCAGGTGTCCGAAGGAGCGACGCACCTCATCCGCGTTTCGCTGCTCGATCACGATCGCGTCGCCATCCGCGACTGCGGTGTCGATCGTCGACGTCGGCGCCGCGACATAGAACGGGACGCCGTGATGCCGCGCGACGATCGCCAGCGCGTACGTGCCGATCTTGTTGGCGAAGTCTCCGTTCGCCGCGATCCGGTCGGCGCCGACGATGCAGAGATCGATCGAGCCGCGATGCATCAGCGACGCCGCCATCCCGTCGGTGAGCACGGTGACGGGAATCCCCGCCCGCGCGAGCTCCCACGCCGTCAGGCGGCTGCCCTGCAGCAATGGCCGCGTCTCGTCAGCGAACACCGACACCTGCGCACCACGCTCGGCCGCGACGTACACCGGCGCGAGCGCGGTGCCCATCCCCGCCGTTGCCAGCGCGCCGGCGTTGCAGTGCGTCAGTACCCGCGCGCCTGGCGCGAGCAGTCCGACCCCGTGCTCACCGATCCGGCGGCACATCGCGCGATCTTCCTCGAGAATTCGCGTCGCCTCATCGCGCAGCGCGGCGAGGATCTCGAGCGGCGTACCGCGAACGCCGGCGGCGCGCGCGAGCATCCGGTCGATCGCCCACGGCAGGTTCACCGCCGTGGGCCGCGTCGCCCGAATCCGCGCGGCGTTTGCCGTTAGGCGTCCGGAGAAGGCGCTCGCATCGAGACCGGTGCTCGCGTCGAGCGATGCGACCAGTCCCATCGCCCCGGCAACGCCGATCGCCGGCGCGCCGCGCACGGCCAGCGTCGCGATCGCGTCACAGACCTCGTCGAGCGTTCGCAGGTCGCGCTCGATGTATTCGCCGGGAAGCGCACGCTGATCGATGATGCGCACACCCCGCCCGTCAGCGGACCAGCGCACCGCCTCGATCACTTGGGGTTGCACTACAGCGGGCGAAGATGAGCGGCTCGTGATCGGCACGGTGGAGAAGCTAATGCTGGTTCCGGAATTTGCCTTTCGCGCGGTGGCAGCGTCGGCAATGTCATTACAAAAAGCGTCGCAAGCGAGCGAGAACTGCGAGGTTTTTTACAGGAGGCACGGAGAGCACGGAGGGTTTCATTGAAAGCGCTTCCGGACAGCTGCTCGTGAGAGGAGCGACAACGGGCGAGTGTCACAAAGGCTTTGTTGTCACGACTTTTATCAACCCTCCGTGTCCTCCGTGCCTCCTGTCGATAATCCCCGCAGACTTGCGGCCGTCAACCGTACCGTCGCATCACGCCTCCGCGCGCCGCCGCTTTCTCCGCTCGGGGAAATACTCGTCGAGAAACTGGACGAGTGCGCGCTCCTCGCTCGTGTGACTCGTCCCCTTCGCGGCGCGGCCTGCGCGGAGGCGCTCGGCGATCGTTTCCCCGTCCTCGAGGTAGCGCTCGATGATGATCGGATGCACGTACGACTTCCGGCAGATCGTCGGCGTGTTCCCGAGCTCGGCGGCGACCAGCCGCATCACGGTGTTGACGTTGCGCTTTGCCTCGGTGACGGTGCGCGCTGCGCCGATCTCGGCGAACACCGTCGCGGCCCGCAGCGTCCCGCCCCAGGTGCGAAAGTCCTTCGCCGTATACGGAAAGCCTAACGATTCACGCAGGTATTCATTGAGGATGCGCGCATCGAGGTCGTGCCATTCCCCGTTCTGCTTGTAGCGAAAGAGTCGCGTTCCGGGGGTCCCGAGCAGCATCCTCACGAATCGGGTGACGACCGGATCGACGACGGTCTGCCGCTGCTTCACCCCGCTCTTCCCACGGAAGGCAAAGGTCGCGGTGTCACCGGCTACCGTGACGTGCGACTTGCGCAGCGTCGTGATGCCGAAAGAGTGATTCTCCTTTGCATAGCGGTCGCTCCCCGGACGGAAGCATCGCTCGGCGATCAGGCGCAGCACGCCGGCCGCGACCCGCTCGAGCGTCGGCTCGCGCTT
>JAICUE010000385.1 GCA_025936015.1 Gemmatimonadaceae bacterium | reverse complement strand
GGACGCGGAACGCCAGGTCGCCGCGGCTGAAGCGGCGCTTCTCAATCTCGAGACATCGCTCGCGACCGACCGCTTCACCCAGCAGGCGAACGTCGCGACCGCCGAGGCGTCGGCGAGCGGTGCGAACCGCCAGGCCGCGCTGCTCGAGTCGCTCGGCGCGAAGCAGTTCGCCAACGAGAACGACATCCTGCAGGCCAAGGAGCTGGCCGCCGAGCAGTCGGCACGGCTCGTGGCCGAGAAGGGTCGCCTGTCGGTGCTCGACGGCGCGCATGCGCAGCGCATCGCGCTGCAGAAGAGCGAGGTCCAGCGCGCGCGGGCGATCGCCGACTTCCAGCGCGAGCGTGTCGCGTCGATGAAAGTCGCCGCGCCCGAGGGTGGGGTTCTCCAGACGCTCCCGCTCGAGCTGGGACAGTGGGTCGTTCCCGGCCAGGTCCTGGCAACGCTCGCGCAACCCGGACGCCTCAAGGCGATGCTTGGCGTTCCCGAAACGCAGGCCCGCGACATCGTCATCGGCCAGCCGGTGGACATCGACACCCGCAACGGCATCGCGAATGGGCACGTCATGCGCGTCGACCCTTCCGTCCAGAACGGAACGGTCACCGTCGAAGTCTCGCTCGACGGCACCCTCCCGCGAGGGGCGCGACCGGATCTGTCAGTCGACGGAACGATCGAGATCGAGCGGCTGCCTAACGTTCTCCATGTCGGCCGGCCGGCGTACGGCCAGGGCGAATCGACGTTCGGCATCTTCAAGCTCGACGCTGACGGCAAGTACGCGACGCGGACGCAGGTGCAGTTCGGCCGCTCGTCGGTGACGATGATCGAGATCATCAAGGGGCTGAAACCCGGCGACCGGGTGATCACGTCGGATATGAGCCAGTGGGACAACGTGCAGCGCGTAAAGCTCAAGTAGGAAACAACCATCTCGGCGTTCGCGGCATCAATGCTTGATGATGGCGTCTTCCATCCATCGCGAAGAATCAGACCCCTTCTCTCCTCCCCCCTTCCCGGACCGAACGAACCATGACCGCTACCGCTCCCGAGCGCACGAACCCGCCGATGGACGCCGACTCGCTGATCAGCATGCGCAACATCAAGAAGGTGTTCGCCACCGACGAGGTCGAGACGCACGCGCTCGTCGAGGTCCATCTCGACGTGAAGCAGGGCGAATACGTCGCGATCTCCGGCCCGTCGGGGTGCGGGAAGACGACGCTGCTCTCGATCCTCGGGCTGCTCGATGCGACGACCGAAGGCGAGTATCGGCTCGCTGGCGAATCGGTGTCCGGATTGTCTGCATCCGAGCGGGCGCGCGTTCGCAACCGGCAGATCGGTTTCATCTTCCAGTCATTCAACCTCATTGGCGACCTGACCGTCTATGAAAACGTCGAGCTGCCACTGACCTACCGCGCGGGTGACGCCGCGCTCGACGCCACCGAGCGCCGCCGCCGCGTCATGGCAGCGCTCGAGCGCGTCGGGATGTCGCATCGGACCAATCACTATCCGGCGCAGCTCTCCGGGGGCCAGCAGCAGCGTGTCGCCGTCGCGCGTGCCGTCGCCGGCGAGCCGGCAATCCTCCTCGCTGACGAGCCGACCGGGAACCTCGATTCGCAGAACGGTGAGGCGGTGATGGGCCTGCTCAAGGAGCTCCATGAAGGCGGCGCGACGATCTGCATGGTGACCCACGACGCGCGCTACGCCGAGCACGCCCACCGCTCGATTCATCTCTTCGACGGTCGCGTGGTCGAGGATACGGGCCACGTCGGTGGGCGGCGCGCCGGCGCTCCCACCGCCTCTGCCTAACGGCCTGGCCTTCGCCCTGGCGTTCGTCCCGCCCTTCATCACCGTCGCGCAGCCGGAGCACCATGACGCTTTCCAGCCAGACCACCGTCGCTGATTCGCGCGCTGGAATCGGCGAACGCGCGCCACTCATCTCGCTCCGCGAGGTCGGAAAGGCGCACCAGACCTCCGGCGGCGCGAGTCACGTGCTCCGTCGCATCACCCTCGACATCGCGCCGGGCGAATTCGCGACCATCATGGGTCCTTCGGGCGCCGGCAAGAGCACGCTGCTCTCGATCCTCGGCATGCTCGACATGGATTTCACCGGCGAGTATTTCCTCCGCGGGCAGGCGGTCCACGCGTTAGGCGCGGCCCAGCGCCGCGCACTCGCCCGCGAGCACATCGGCTTCGTCTTCCAGCAGTACCACCTCCTCGACGAGCTCACCGTCGCCGAAAACCTGGCGGTGCCGCTCGATTATCGCGGCGTCCCGCGGAGCGAACGCGCCGCGCGCGTCGCCGACATCCTCGATCGCTTCAGCATCGTCGGCAAGAAGGACCTCTACCCGCGACAGCTCTCCGGCGGACAGCAGCAGCTCGTCGGCATCGCCCGCGCCGTGATCGGCAACCCATCGCTCATCCTCGCCGATGAGCCGACTGGCAACCTTCACTCGGCGCAGGCGCGTGACATCATGGAGCTCTTCGCTCGCCTCAACGCCGGCGGCACGACGATCATCCAGGTCACCCACTCGGAAGAGAACGCACGGTACGGCGGACGCACGATCAACCTCAAAGACGGGTGGATGGTGTGATGCTCGCTGACCTGCGCTACGCGCTGCGCGCGCTGTACCGCGCTCCGGGCTTCGCGCTCGCCGTCATCCTGACGCTCGCCCTCGGGATCGGCGCCAATTCGGCGATCTTCAGCGTCGTCCACAGCGTCCTGATGCGCCCGTTGCCGTACGCCGATCCCGACCGGCTCGTGATGCTCTACGGCCGTTATCCGGAATTTGGCCGGACGTCGACGTCGCTTCCCGACTTCCGCGACTGGCGCGACGGGACGCAGTCCTTCGAGCAGATGGCCGCCAGTCATGGCGCAGCCTTCATCCTCACCGGCGACGGAGAGCCGGAGCTGGTCAGGGCGAAGCGCGTGACCGCGAACTTCTTTCCGACGTTAGGCGTCCGCCCCCTCCTCGGGCGCGGCTTCCTCCCCGAGGAGGAGCGAATCGGTGGCGATGATTACGTCGCGGTCCTCAGCTACGGCTACTGGCAGCGCCGGTTCGGCGGTGATCCGGGAATCATCGGACGACATATCCAGCTCAGCGCTCATCAGTACACCGTGATCGGCGTTGCACCCGAGGGGTTTCGGTTCGGCGGCGCTGCCGACCTCTTTGCACCGGCACGGATCGACACCACCCGTAATCGCCGCTCGGAGTTCCTCGACGTGTTCGCGCGGCTCAAGCCCGGGGTCACCGTCGCCCAGGCGAGCACCGACGTCGCCGGGGTCGTCCAGCACCTCGCCGAGGAGTACCCCGCGACCAATTCGAACATCAAGAGCGAGGTGATCGGGCTCCGCGACGATCTCGTCGGCGGCGTTCGACCCGCGCT
>JAICUE010000179.1 GCA_025936015.1 Gemmatimonadaceae bacterium | reverse complement strand
TACGGGCAGAATTGGGTCGAGCTCGACGGCGACGGCAAGTTCGCGAAGCCGGTCGAGGATCCCGCTGCCGCGTATGCGCGGAAGCTTGCGCGCGGGACGGTGGTCGACACGGTGAAGGAGTCCGAGACCACAGAAAAGGTCGCGGCTGTGCATCGAAACGACGACCCGATCGACGGCGATTCCTCGACAGACCGTGCCTTCGTCGCCCAGCGGGTCTCCAAGAATGCCGATCTCGCCGCGCTTCTTCCCGACACGCCTGCCTGCCCGAAGTGTGGAGGAAAGATGTGGGACAACCGCCTGTCGAAGCGGAACCCGAAGGCACCGGACTACAAGTGCCGCGACCGCTCCTGCGACGGCGTCGTCTGGCCGCAGCGCGGTGCACCAGCCGCGCCGGCTGAGGGACTTCCGGTGACGCCGACGGCGGACAACACGCACTCCGGATGGACGGACGAGATTCCGTTCTGACGCCGTGACGAACGGCACGCGTTAGGCGAATGGCGAAGGGCGTTGCCGACAGGTACCGGCAACGCCCTTCGCCTGTTCGACCTCGCTTGCTGCTTGCCGCTTACAGCTGCTGGATGCCCGGGGCGGGAATCGAACCCGCATGACCTTGCGGCCAGAGGATTTTAAGTCCTCCGCGTCTACCATTTCGCCACCCGGGCGAGCGGGAAAATCAGGCCGATGTCGCGCCAATGGAAACGGAGCCGAGCGCGGCGAACGCGTCGGCTCCGTTTCTATTTCGAGAGCGGGAAACGGGACTCGAACCCGCGACCCCAACCTTGGCAAGGTTGTGCTCTACCAACTGAGCTATTCCCGCGTGCGCGAATCATAAAGAGCTGCGTCGTGCCGGGCAAGCGTCCATCGCGTTGCCGCGGGCGCGACGCTACGCTCTCGTTCCAAGCGCGTGCACCGCGTACCACGCGCTCCACGCGAGCAGGCCGGAGAGCGCGGCGTCGCCGCCATTGCCGGTCGCGCGGCCGTTCTCGTCGACCTCTTCCGCCGCGAGTCCGTTGTCGAGCGGGGAGCGGCGCAGCCACTGCAGAACCGCGGCGGAATCGGGTCCCATGAGACGCGCGCACTGCTGCGCGAGCAGGTGCGGTGTGGTCGACATTCCACGCACCGTGCGCCGGTAGGTCGAGTCGTCGCGATCGACCGCTTCGTAGAGCGGCAGCCAGAGCGCGGAACCGTGTGCGTCGTCATCAGCAGACGAGCCGCCGGCGAGATCGACCGCTGAGGCGAACGTGGTTTTCTCCGCACGCCCGACGACGAAATGCCGACGGAGCGCGGCACGCACCGCGTCGGGATCCTCGACGTCGCGCGCGGTTTCTTCGTCGAGGGTACGGCGGAAGACGTCGAGTGCCTGCGCGGCCACCGCATTCCCGTGCAGGGTGAATGGCTGCACGCTCGGCGCACCCGAGAGCGTCACCTCGGTCGTGAACAATGGCACGTTGCGGTCGCGCCGTGCCGCCAGGTCTTCCGACGACAGGTAGAGCGTATCCGCGACGACCGGCTCGTCGACGATCTGGTCGTCGTCGGTTCCGCGGATGTAGCGATCGGCCGCGATCGCGTATGATGCCGCGCCCTCGAGCGAGAAGCCGGGCTCGAACAAGGTCCCATCGAGGTAGTGGACGCCCTGCCCCGGCGCGTAACCGTGCAGCTCGCACGCACGGATCAGTATTTCCCGCGCCAATCCGGCGTCGGCGAGCTGCACCGCCGGAAGGGTCCACGCGAGCGCCTCCCAGTCCCGAACCGTTAGGCCGCGCCCGTTCCACGGTGCGCGAGTGCGGACGATGTAGTAATGCGCGTCGTCGAGGGCGCGGCCGACCGAATAGAAATAGGCGAAGAGAAGATTCCGGTTGATCAGACGATCCATCTCGTCGTTGCCGGTCGCCTGCTCGAGTGCCTGCAGTGCATCGCGCGTCGCGGTCAGCAGCTCGCGCCAGCCACGCCGCCGCATCACGCCGACTGTCGCGCGCGCGCCGTCGCGCTCCGGGCCAGCCGCGAGGTAGAACGCGGCCTGCGATCGCCCGCCCGCCGGGACGCGCAGCTCGCGATGCAGCGCGAAGGTCCCCGCGCCTGCGTCGACGTCGATGTTGACGTCCGAGTCGGCGCCGAGCGCGAGGGCGACCGCCCCGGGCAGTGCGGCGCCCTCGAGAACAACAACGCCCTCGTCGGTGCGCGAGACGCGATGCGCGTCGTCGAAGGGACGGGCGGTACGCACTCGCTGCTGCCGATGGCCGAGCGTCCCCTCGAGCGAGAGGGTGACCGCGACCGACTGGCTCGAGCGGTTCTCCAGCGTGATCGCGTACACCGCGCCCGCCATGTCGGCGTCCCGACCGTAAGGCGCGAAGATCGTCCCGCGAATGACCAGATTGCCCGCCGAGCAGGTGAATGTCGGCAGCCAGTTCAGCGCGCGCTCCCACGCGATGCCGTGCTGCGCGAGCTCGATGCGCTGCCCATCGGCGACGATCGTCGGGCGCGCGAGGGGCGGGCCATCGCCGGCGACGAAATCAGCGTTGCCCGCGAGCTCGATCGCCGCGCGCGCGCCGCGGTGGATGACGCCGACCGCGTGGAGGGCGCCGTCGGCGGGATGGATGCAGGGGAGCGCGAGCCAGTGATTGCCCGTGACCTGCCATGCAACGGGCGGCAGCGGGAGTGCGGCGGACGACGCGGATCGTGTTGACATGCGAGAGTGACGAATGATAACCTACGCGTCATGCATCGTCACGGCGGCACTGTCCGCCAGCCCAACCGGCTTGCAACCCGGCTCGCCCTCGCTCTCGCGATCGCGAGCGTTTTTTTCGCCGCTGCCGCGCCCGCGCAGGATGCTCCCTCCCGCATCGACGCCGACGCGGCGACGGTACCGGGCGGAGTGCTTCGCTTCGGGATCGCCGCGGATTTCTCGTATGTGGAATCGTTGCGGGCGCCTGACGGTTCGCGCATTCCACTCGGCCGCCGAATCGGCTTCGATCCCGCAACCGACAACGTGGTCGCTTCCGCGGCTGTCTCCATCACGCGGATCCCGATCTCGCTCGAGTACGGGGTGACGCGCTGGCTGACGCTCGGGGCGAGTGCACCGCTCGTTCGACGGCGCGTCGAGATCTCGGCGGACACCAACGTGCAGCAGGCGCCGGGAACGACGCCGACGATGCGCCTCGCCGACGATTCCGCGCTCGCGGGCTTCACGCACACCAACATTGGCGACGTCGACCTGACCGCCCGCATCGCGCTCTTCGATAGCTATCGCCGCAGCCGTCCGTTGCGGCTCCGCGTCGCCGCGGAGGGCGGGGTCCGCCTCGGAGCCGGCCCGTCGCGCTTCGCGAACAACATGGTCGATCCGGGCGCCGGCGACGGCCAGAACGACGTACTCGCCTCGCTGCACGCCGACATCGCGTTAGGCACGCGCTGGTCCGTCTCCGCCGCTGGCTCGCAGACCTGGCAGCGGCCGGATCGCCAGACGATCGTCTCGGCCGACAGTGTGTACCCCTCGCGCCAGGTGCACGGCAGCGTCGAGCGCGATCTCGGCGACATCCGGTCGATGGTCATCATCCCCCGCTATCGCCTGACGCCGTACCTGCAGTTCGCGGCGAGCATCTCGCAACTCACGAAGACCGCGGATCGCTACACCGGCGCCAGCCCCGCCGAGGGATGGGGGCTCATTGCCGCCCCGACTGGCAGCTATGGCGTCACGCGAGTGGGCGCGGGAGTGATGCTGTCGACGATGCCTAACGGCAGGGCGATCTTCGGCTGGCCGGCCGACATCGTCTTCGAGCAAAACCGCATTGTCCACAGCTCGGGCGTCGCCGTCCCCGATGCGCACGTCGACCGGCTCGGCGGACGAGTCTACATCAAGCTGTTCTGATCAGCCGCGCGCTTCGGGCTCGGCCGGTCGCGAGCCGCGACGCCGTGCCGGCTTTGGCTCGGGAACGACCGCGGTCTCGAGAAGCTCCGCCGCATGGGCGCGGCTGATGTCGCTCTCCGGATCGCCGCCGAGCATGCGCGCGAGCTCGGTGATCCGTTCCGGCCCGACCAGTACCGCTACATCGGCCGTGGTGACCCCGCCACGCGCGCCCTTGGCGACGAGGATGTGGTGATGAGCGCGGGCCGCGATCTGCGGCAGGTGGGTGATCGCGAACACCTGGTGATGCGCGGCGACGCGGCGCATCGTGTCGCCGACCTGGAGCCCGACCTTGCCACCGATCCCAGCATCCACTTCATCGAAGATCAGCGTCGGTACCTGGTCGAGGCGCGCGAGAATCGTCTTCAGCGCGAGCATCACGCGTGACAGCTCCCCGCCGGATGCGACCCGCGACAGCGGACGCGCATCATGGCCGACGTTGAGCGCGACGCGGAACTCCGTGTCTTCAGCCCCTGAGACGGCGATCTCGCCGAGCGGAACGAGTCCGGCGACGAACTGGCCGTCCGACATGCCGAGCGAGGGGAGGACCTCGTCGACCGCGTGACCCAGGCGCGCGGCGGCACTTCGGCGCATCGCGGTCAGTTCGGCGGCGCTCTCGGTGAGGCGCGTCGCTGCCTCGCGTTCGCGCTGCTCGAGCGTCCGGAGGTCGAGATCGGCAGACTCGACGAGATCGAGCTCGGCGCGGGCCTTCACTCCCGTCTCGATCACCTCGCCTAACGTTCCACCATACTTCTTCGTCAGGCGGAAGAGCAGGTCGCGCCGGCGGCGGACCTCCTCGAGCCGCTCGGGGTCCAGCTCGACCGCGGCCTCGTATTCCTCGAGCTCGCGAGCCAGCTCCTCCAGCGCGTAGTAGCCGCTGTCGAACAGCTCCTGGAGCCGGTTCCGCGACGGATCGATTCGGGTGATCGACGCCAGCGCCCGCTGGACAGCGCCGAGGTGGGCGAGCACCGCGTCGTCGTCCGCGTCGAGCGCGCCGGCCGCCCCGCTGGCGAGCGAGCGCAGCTCTTCCGCGTGCTCGAGACGGCGCGCCTCTTCGTCCAGCCGCGTGTCCTCGCCCTCGACGAGCCGTGCCTCTTCGATCTCGCGGACGAGGTGGCGCAGGTAATCCGCGCGGCGTTCCGCATCCGCTTTCCGCCGGCGCAGTTCGGTGATTTCGTGCCTGACGGTCGCGAGCGCGGCGTGTGCGGTGCGGACCGCCGCCGCCTGGTTCTGCGCGCCAGCAAAGGCATCGAGGATCTCGCGCTGCTCATCGGGATCGAGCAGCGTCTGCGCCTCGTGCTGCCCGTGGACGTTGACCAGCAGCCGCCCGATCTCGGAGAGCGCGGCGGCGGTGACGGGAGTTCCGTTCACCCACGCCCGGGCGCGGCCGGCCGCCGCGACCTCGCGCTTGAGCACCACGGTCGATTCCTCGACGTCGATCCCGCGCTCGTCGAGCAGCGTCGTCAGCTCGGGGCGATCGGCGACATCGAACGTCCCCTCGACGATCGCCTTGTCGGCGCCGGTGCGGACGACGTCCGTGTTCGCCCGTTCGCCAAGCAGCAGGCCTAACGCGCCGACGATGATCGACTTGCCGGCGCCGGTTTCGCCGGTGAGCACGTTGAAGCCGCGCGCCAGCGGGAGCGTCAGCTGCTCGATGATCGCGAAGTTGCGGACTCGAAGCTCGGTCAGCATTGCGACAGGTTCAACCGGCGTTCTGGCGATTGGGCGGGTCCTCGCGCCGCTCATCGCGATCGACGAGCCCCCCCCAGCCGAGCTTGAGGCGCATGCGCGCGAAGAAGGTCGCGCCGGGGAAACGGACGATCTGGACCGCGCGGTCGCTGCGCGAGATGACGAGTGTCTCACCGCGTGCAAAGGTGGTCCCGACCTGGCCGTCGACCGTCACCAGAAGCTCCTCGGGGCCATCTTCCGCCCGCAGCGTGATTCGCGCGCTCGGCGGCAGCACGAGCGGACGCACCGACATGGTGTGCGGCGAGATCGGCGTGAGCAGAATGGATTCGACGGTCGGATACACGATCGG
>JAICUE010000453.1 GCA_025936015.1 Gemmatimonadaceae bacterium | reverse complement strand
GGGGTTCGGCCCGGCGAGTGGCGGGACGCTGACCACCGGGGGCACCGAAGCGACGTTCACCGCGCTGCTCGCGGCGCGGTCGGTCGCGCTGCCTGACGTCTGGACGGAGGGGGTGCCGGCGAATCCTCCGGTCATCGTCTACGGCGCGCAGGCGCACTACGCGGTCGCCCGGGCGATCGGCGAGATGGGGCTCGGGATGCGGAACGCGATCGCCGTCCCGATGCGCGACTACCGGATGGACGTGCGAGCGTTAGGCCTGACGCTCGACGAGCTGGCGCGCGAGGGACGCGGGGTCATGGCGGTCGTCGCGACGGCCGGGTCGACGCCGACTGGGAGCTTCGACGACATCGACGCCATCGGCCGGCTCTGCGAGGAGCGCGGGATCTGGCTGCACGTCGACGCGGCGCACGGCGGCTCGGCGCTCTTCTCGCCGAAGCACGCGGCGCGGATGAGGGGGGTCGAGCGGGCGAGCTCGATCGCCTGGGATCCGCACAAGATGATGCTCATGCCGCTCTCGGCGGGGGTCGTCCTCGTCCGCGACGAGCGCCTGCTCGAGGGCGCGTTCGCGCAGCAGGCGCCGTATCTCTTTCATGGTGCGAGGACCATCGGCGAGCGCGACTGGGACCAGGGGAAGCGGAGCTTCCTCTGCTCGCGGCGCGCCGACGCGTTCAAGCTCTGGGTCGCGCTGCAGCGTTATGGCGCCGACGGCTTCGCGGCATTGTACGAGCGGCTCTGCGACACCGCCGCCACGCTCCACGCCGAGCTGGCGGCGCACCCCGACTTCACCCCGCTCCACGAGCCGGAGTCGAACATTCTCTGCTTCCGCTGGACCGGCGGCCCGCCGTTAGGCGAGGACGAGCGCGATGCGCGAAACCTGCTCATCCGCCAGCGCTACAACCAGAGCGGCGCCGGCTGGATCACGACGACGATCCTCGACGGCCAGCGCGTCCTGCGGGCGACGGTGATGAACCCGCGAACAACCGCAGAGCACGTGCGGCGGTTGGTGGCGGGGCTGGCCGAAGTCAGCAAAGGGCTATAAGCGATAAGCAGTAAGCGCACGGCGTAACGAAGTCGTCACCGCCGTGCGCTGCCTGCTTATCGCTTACTGCTTACAGCCACGCATCAAGCAGCGGCCCGCCGGCCGCGCATCGCGTGCCCTACAGGACCTTCCGTATCGCCGCGTCGATGTTCTGGTCGCTGCCGACGCCGGTGTAGACGACCTGGCCGTCCTTGTTCAGGATGACGATGTAGCTCGTTGCCGGGACGTCGAACTTGTCGGCTGCGTCGCCCTTGCCGTCGTAGACGATCGTCAGCGGGAGGGCGTGCTTCGCCGCGTAGGCCTTCACCAGGTTCGCGCTCTGGTTGACCCCGACCGCGACGCCGACCATCGAGAGGCGGCCCGCATACTTCTTCGCCGCCGCCGACATCTGCGGCTCGAGCGCCTTACAGTTCTCGCACCAGGTCGCCCAGAACTCGAGCAGCACCGGCTTGTCCTTCCCGTAGCGCGACGAGAGCCACACGGTCTGCCCGGCCGGTGTCTGCACCCGCGCCTCCGGCGCCCTGGCGCCTAACGCGATGCCGGTCTGCGCGGCGAGAGGAGCGGCGAATACTCCGACGAATGCCAACGTTGTTACGCCCTTCAGGATCGTGCGAAACATGGGCCTCCATGTAGTGGCGGTAAGCCGTAAGCGACAAGCAGTCAGCGGACGGCGTCGACAGCGTCGACCGCGCGAGCCGCGTTGCGGGCGCGCTGTTCGCTGACTGCTTGCGGCTTATCGCTCGGAGCTGCAGTCACAGCCAGAGTTTCCCCGCCGAGATCAAATACCACTCGCCGACCGCGATCATCGCGACGGCGAAGAAGCGCTTCACCCAGAGCATCCAGCCGCCCGCCCGCGGCAGACGAGCCAGCGAACCCGACGACAGGCCGACCACCACCAGCAGAGTGCACATTCCGAGCGAGAACGCGAACAGGTAGAAGAAGCCGAGCACTGCACTGTGCGTCTTCGTCACCCAGGTCAGGACCGCGGCCATCACCGGGGCCGAGCATGGGGCGGCGACCAGTCCGCTCACCGCCCCCATCACGAACGCCCCCGAGTATCTCCCCGCCGCGCCCGCGGTCGCGGCGCGTGAGGTCATCGCCGCCGGGAGGCGAACCGGAATGACGTCGAGCATCGCGAGGGCGGCGATGATCAACACATTGGCCATCGTAAAAAGTGCCCACGGATTCGAGCTGACCGACCCGAATATCGTACCCGAGAGCCCGGCAAAGAGTCCGAGCAGCGAATACACGAGCGCGAGACCGAGCACATACGTCAGCGTCAGCCCGACCACCCGCGTCCTCGGCGGCGGCTCGCTCGCCCCGCTGACGCCGACGCTCTGTCCGCCGACGATCGCCGCGGTGATCGGGATCATCGGGTACACGCACGGCGTCAGGCTGGTGAGGACGCCGCCGAGGAAGAGCAGCGGGATCGCCAGCATCGGCGAGTCGGAGAGATGCGCGCTGAGCGAAGCGGAATCGACGAGGAGCACGGAGCGCGGACGTGGGGTTGAACTACAATTGCACGGATTACACAGATTTACAGCGACTGTTCTATTCGCGGGCGGGCTTCGCAGTATCCGTGTAATCCGTCAAATCCGTGTAATCGCGTTCAGATGTTTGAACGGCGACCATTCTCGTAGCCGGACTTCGCGCATGTTGGTTCTCT
>JAICUE010000137.1 GCA_025936015.1 Gemmatimonadaceae bacterium | reverse complement strand
TGCACGTCGGTGAGCGCACCACCGAAGTGCCTGTCGTTGAGCTCGCGGTGCGCATCGCTGAGCCGTGCCGCGAGCGGTGTATCCTGCGGCGCGGTGCGTTCGCGCGCCACGCGGCGCGGAACGGCCGGGACATGGTGCGCGAGGATATGCCGCTGCGCAGCGCGCCGCTCGGCGCGAGTGCGTCCCTCGACGAACTGCACGATCGCGCGCAGCACCGGCTCCTCGGCGCCGAGATACGCCTCGTGAACGCGCAGCTCGCCACCGCGGAAGCTGACCATCACCGCGCGGTTGCGAGTCAATGTCAGCGTGGAGATTCGGCGGAGCCCGAGGGCGCGCAGGCGAGCGAGAAGATCATCCGCGGTTACCGCGGGGACAGCGAGATCGAACGAAAGCTGAGACGGGTCGACACCAGAGCGGCCGAGCAGCCGGGCTATCGCGTGTAGCACTTCACCGCTCCGGCAACGAATTCTCGTCGGTCAGGGGTCCAGACGTGGGTGGTCGTCTTCACCTGCTTGTGCTCGATTTCGAGCACGTTGAGCGACGACGGGCGTCCGCCACGCGAACGATTCGAGACCGTGCCGGCGGTGGAGATCACCGTCCCCTTCTTCGTGTGCTCGACGTAGTGAATCGCTTCCTGGTGGTCGTGCCCGCAGAGCACCGCGTCGGTCCCCATCTCGGCAAATGCGCCGAGGATCTTCCGCGTGTTCTTGAGCCCGTGGCGCTGGGAGAGTTCGCCCTTCACCGGGTTGTGGTGCATCACGATCACGCGCGCATCGCCGGCGGGGGAGCTCTCGAAAACGGAGCGGGCGTGCTCGATCTGGGCGGTGGTGAGAAAGCCGATGATCGACAGGTCGCGCATGTTCCAGGTGAGCGTCCTGCGCGTGATCCCGTGCGAGGTGTTCAGTCCGACGATCGTCATCCCGGGGAGATGGAGCACCGGCTCGAGGTCCGCCGAGATGTATTGGCGATACCCCTCGTACATCTTCGCCTTGTCGCCCAGGCTGAGCGGCGCGTACCACCAGCGAACATCATGATTGCCGGGGACGCAGATCGTGCGGCTGACCTTCTCGGCATCGCGGATGAACGATCTCGCCCGCTGGAATTCTCCGGCCCGCGCCCGCTGCGAGACGTCACCGGAGATCGCGACGACGTCATAACGTTCCCGCTGGATCATCTCCTCGATCGCGTCGATCTGCTCCGGAACGGCTGGGCGCCCGAAGTGCAGGTCGGAGACGTGGCAGATCCTCATTCAGAGTGCGGCAATGATGGCGTCGGTAAACTGGTCGGTGTTCGCGGTGCCGCCGAGGTCGCGCGTTAGGGTCTTTCCTTCCCTGATGACCTTCGTGAGCGCGTTGCGAATGCGACCGGCGCGCTCGTTGTCACCGAGGTGATCGAGCATCATGCATGCCGCGAGGACTAACGCTCCCGGATTCGCCACGCCCTTGCCGGCGATGTCCGGCGCGGTGCCGTGCACGGCCTCGAACAGCGCCGCGCCCGCACCGATGTTCGCACCGGGGGCGAGACCGAGCCCACCGACCAGGCCGGAGATCTCATCGGAGAGAATATCCCCGAACAGGTTGGTCGTCACGATCACGTCGAAGATCTCGGGCTTCATCACCAGCTGCATCGCGCAGGCGTCGATGATCCGGTCATCGCACTCGACGCGCCCGGCATACTCCTTCGCGATCTCGCGGCCGACGTCGAGGAAGAGTCCCGACGAGAACTTCAGGATGTTCGCCTTGTGTACGAGCGTGACCTTCTTGCGCTTGTGCGACACGGCGTACTCGAACGCATAGCGGATGATCCGTTCCGACCCGGCGCGCGTGATCAGCGCGACCGACTCCGCCGCTGCCTTCGGGTCGCCGGCGATCGGCACGTAATGTTCGATGCCGATGTAGAGTCCCTCGGTGTTCTCGCGAATGAGGACGATGTCGACGTTGTCATAACGGCCGCCCGGGCGCACTGTCTTCGCCGGGCGCACGTTGGCGTAGAGGTCGAAGGTCTTTCGCAGCGCGACGTTCACCGAGCGATAGCCACCGCCGACGGGAGTCTCGAGGGGACCCTTGAGCGCGAGGCGAGTACGACGGATCGACGCCAGTGTCGCCTCCGGCATCGGGTCGTTCACCGCCGAGACACCGGCGAGCCCCGCGACCTGGCGGTCATAGATGAAATCGCAGCCGGCGGCGTCAAGAATCCGCACCGTGGCGTCGGTGATGCCCGGACCGATACCATCGCCGGGAATGAGTGTGACGTGTGTTGGCATGACGAAGAGAAGAGAAACGGCGCTCAGGGCGCCGCGACAAGATCGGCAAAGGCGAAGGCGAGGCTCTCGATCGTTGCCGGCGTGAGCGTGGCCGATGCGGCGCCCCGCACATCGCCGGCCCAGCGCACCGACGAGCCGCGCGCGTCGAGCAGGACAACGTGCAACAGCGGAAGCATCCGCCCGTCAGCGAGCCGCTCGAAGCGCAGCTCGACCGGAAAGAGCGCATACCGTGCGTCCGTCACCGCGACCATCGCCCGGAGCTGCGACGCGAACGGTTCGGCAAGGCGATCATCCGCCATCCGCACGCTGCTGCGAAGCCGCTCGGCCGCGAGCGAATACGGATTGCTCACGTACCCCGCGTTTCGCTTCGCCGAGCGGGCGAGTGCGGGCGGGAAGGTCCACGTCGAGCCGAACCCACGCGCATCGAACTCACGCTCGATCGCGCTGTCGAGCGCGGCGAGGGTGGCACGCGGGTCGGTGATCTGCGCCGCGAAGCCCGAGGTGTCGGCGCGGATGTAATGCAGCGGGAGGACGACGATGTGCTGTCCCGCGAGCCCGGCGAGGGGAGTCGCCGCGGGCATGGAATGCCCAGGCACGGTGTCAGCGCCGGCCGCAGCCGATGGCGCGGCGGGCGACGGTGCTTGCGGCGCTGGCTTGCTGCAGCCGGTGACGATTGTCGCGATCCCGAGCGTCGCGACGAAAGGCGCGACGATCGATGCGAGCTGCGGACGTCTCACGCGAATCCGTGGTGGCAGGTTGGTTGGAAGCTAACGGCGCGGCTCGCGTCAGGGCAGATCGCGCGACGTTGACCGCTCGCGCACCCGCTGGCACCTTCCCAGACTCGCCGTCGCCCGCTGCCGGCGACATGACGACGACTCACGACTCGCCAATGCCACTTCTCCGCCGATCCCTCCCGGCGCTCGCCGTTGCCGCGCTCATCGCTTCCACGGCTGCCTGCGCTCACACGCAGGCCGCATCGCGGGCGACGACAGCTTCAGCCGGCCATCCGTTCGAGTTCACGATCGACAACATCATGCGCGGCCCGGAAGTGTATGGCCGCGAGCCGGAGCGGCCGCGCTTCACGCCGGACGGGCAATGGATCTACTTCCGCTGGCTTCCGCCCGGCACGAGCTGGAGCGAGACGCTGCGTCCGTATCGCGTTCGCGCCGCCGCCGGCTCGACTCCTGAATCGATCAGCGAAGCGGAGTGGGACAGCGCCGCCCCCGCGCTCGGCCGCACGACGCTGTCGTCCGATCGCCACTGGTCGGTTACCTCGTATCGTGGCGACCTGTACCTCGTCGATCAGCGGACGGCGGCGATCAGAAGGCTGACGGAGACGAACGCCGAGGAGACCGCGCCGACCTTCAGCGCGGATGGGCGTCGCGTGTATTTCGTCCGCGACGACAATGCGTTCTCGCTCGACCTCGACGGCGGGCTGCTGCGCCAGCTCACCGACATCCGCCACGGCTCGCCACCGAACACCGACAGCGCCACCGGCCAACGGGCCGCGCTCGAGCACCAGCAGCGCGCGCTGCTCGAATCGGTGCGCGACAAGCTGCGCGCCGACAGCATCACCAAGGCGGAACGCACCGCTCGCGAGGCCAGCCAGCCGAAGACGCTCTGGCTCAAGGAGAAGGAGCGTGTCACGGCGATCACCGTGTCCCCTAACGGTCGCGCGCTGCTCATCCTGACCTCGACCCCGTCGCCTGACGCGCGGCGCGCAAACGTACCCGAGTACGTCACCAGCTCGGGCTACACCGAGGAGATTCCCAACCGGACCAAGGTTGGTGACGCCGAGCCGGTATCGCGACTCGGCTGGATGCGAATACCGGAAGGCGATGTTCGCTGGCTGCGCCCAATCCCGGGCGACACGCTCCCGCCTGACGACATCTCGCTGAAGGACTGGAGCCCGGACGGCGGCGCGGCGCTCGTCGTCGCGGTGAGCCACGACTTCAAGACGCGCGTCATCAGCACGGTGCGCGCGGATTCCGGCTCGCTCCGGCCGGTCGACGTCCTGCGCGACAGCGCCTGGGTCGACGGGCCGTGCGCCGATTGCGCGGGGTGGCTCGCGCATGGTACGCGGATCTGGTTCATCTCCGAGGCGACGGGGTTCGCCCACCTCTACACGAGCGACGCGCGCGGCAATGGACGCCGGCAGCTCACGTCCGGCAGGTGGGAAGTGCTCGACGTCGCGCTGTCGAACGACGAGTCGACGTTCCTGATGCAAACGAGCGAGAGCTCGCCGTACGAGCAACAGCTCTGGCGCATGGCGGTCACCGGCGGCGCGCGAACCCGCGTGACGACGCGCGTCGGTTCGCACGATGTGACGCCTTCGCCTGACGAGCAGTGGCTTGCTGACGTCTACTCCTCGGCCAACCACCCGCCCGAGCTGTTCCTCGTGCGCAACGCGCCGGGCGCGGACATGTCGCAGCTCACGGTCTCGCCGACGGCGGACTGGCTCGCGTTCCCCTGGATCACGCCCCAGATCATCGACATTCCGGCATCCGATGGGGCGAAGCTGCCGACGCGGATCTACCACCCGCAGGACATGGGCGCGGCGCCTAACGGTTCGGCGGTGATCTTCGTCCACGGCGCCGGCTACCTGCACAACGTCGTGAACTACTGGTCGCCGTATCCACGCGAGTACATGTTCAATCAGTACCTCGCGTCCAAGGGATACGTCGTGCTCGACGTCGACTACCGCGGCTCGGCGGGCTACGGCCGCGATTGGCGCACCGCGATCTACCGCCACATGGGCGGCCGCGACCTGCAGGACGAAGTGGACGCCTCGCGCTGGCTCCGTACCCAGTACAACATCGATCCCGAACGCGTCGGCATCTACGGCGGAAGCTACGGCGGCTTCATGACGCTGATGGCGCTGTTCACCGCGCCGAAGGAGTTCGGCGCCGGTGCAGCGCTGCGCTCGGTGACCGACTGGGCGCACTACAACAACGGCTACACCGGCCGGATCCTCAACCTGCCGCAGAACGACACCCTCGCCTACCGGCAGTCGTCGCCGATCTATTTCGCCGAGGGGCTCGAGGATCCGCTGCTCATCGCCCACGGGATGGTCGACACCAACGTCAACTTCCAGGACGACGTCCGACTCGTCGAGCGGTTGATCGAGCTGCGGAAAACTGGCTGGGAGCTGGCGGTCTATCCGGTGGAGAGCCATGGCTTCGTCCGTCCGACGTCATGGGCGGACGAGTACCGCCGGATCTACGCGCTGTTCGACCGGAGCCTCGGCGGGGTGAAACGTTAGGCAGCCGTGCGCTCCGCACGCCTCCTCGGCACCACGAAGATCAACGCGACCGCGGCGACCGCGCTCAGCCCGGCGCCCAGCTCGAACGCCGCGGTCGCGCCGTAGCGGTCCCACACGGCGCCAAAGATCACCGACGCCGGGAGTGCACCGAGACCGATTGCAAGGTTGTACCAGCCGAACCCGGCCCCGCGCCGCGCCGCGGGGACGAGGTCGGCCACCAACGCCTTCTCCACCCCCTCGGTCAATCCGAAGTAGGTGCCATACACCGCGAACAACGCCCATGCATGCCACGTCTGGGTGGCGCGGCCGAAGCCGAGATACACCGCGGCGAACACCAGCCATCCGGCAACGATCAGGGGGACCCGTCCGACGCGATCGCTCAGCGCACCGCCCGGAATGTTCGTCGCCGACTTCACGACGTGCAGCATCGCCCAGATGATCGGCAGCAGCGCCGCCGAGATGCCGAGCTGCGAGGCGCGGAGCAGGATGAACGCGTCGCTCGAGTTGCCTAACGTGAAGAGCAGGAGCACCGCGAGATAGCCCCAGAAGCGCGCCGGCAGTCCCCCGCCGAGCGTGGGGCGCGCTCGCGCGCTGGCCGCCTTTTCCACGACCGCGCGCGGCTCCTCGCGCACGCCAAGCACCAGCGCGATCAGCGCCGCCGCAGCGGGAACGGCCGCGAGCATGAACAATTGCCGCAGCGAGATCGACGTCCAACGAAGCATCGCGAACGCGATCAGCGGACCCAGTACCGCACCGAAGTTGTCAGCTGCCCGATGCAACCCGTACGCGCGCCCACGTTGCGCCGGCGACACCGAATCGGCGAGCAATGCGTCGCGCGGCGAGCTGCGAATGCCCTTCCCTACGCGGTCGCCGACGCGGATCGCCAGCACCTGACCGGCGCTCTGCGCGATCGCGATGAGCGGCCGTGCGACCGACGCGATCGAATAGCCGAGCACCACGAGTGGCTTCCGCCGTGCAACCCGGTCTGACCACCATCCGCTCGCGAGCTTGAGGAGCGACGCCGTCGTCTCCGCCGCGCCCTCGATCACGCCGAGCGTCGCTGCGCTCGCGCCGAGGGTGGCGGTGAGGAAGAGCGGAAGCAGCGGGTAGATGATCTCGCTCGACGCGTCGGTGAACAGGCTCACGAGCGAGAGCGCCAGCACCGTTCGCGGCAGCCTCGGGATTGCCGCTGGCCGTACCTCGGGCGGCTGCATTGTCTCCGGGGTCGTCATGAGTGCGCCCTTGCGGACCGTCGTGTGGAGCGCGAGATAACAGCACGATGCCGGTCGCCACCGCTCCCACATCCGCGACGGCGCGTACCCACG
>JAICUE010000217.1 GCA_025936015.1 Gemmatimonadaceae bacterium | reverse complement strand
GCTGGTTCAAATCCAGTCGCCCCGACCATCTTGAGAAACGGGCTCGCGGAGCCCGTTCGTGTTTGCGCGAGTAGCTCAGCTGGATAGAGCGTCGCCCTCCGGAGGCGAAGGTCGTGGGTTCGAATCCCGCCTCGCGCACGTAGGAAAGCAGCATGAAGCCGCACCGAGAGAGCGCAGGGCCACGATGGCCGTGCGCTCTTGGCTTTTCAGCCGAACCGGTGCATGGCGCATGACTTGCCTCCCCGCAGCTACGTCGCTGTCATCATTAAATGCCTCGTATCCAGAATTGGCGGTCGCTGCTTCCCGGCATCATCGCGCTCGCGGTCGTCATCGGCGGCGGGATCGCGGTGTTGTCCTTTGCGCGCGTCGGCGCGATCCACGGCTCGACGATTCGCGTCTACTCGTCGATGGCCGAGGCGCGCGGCGTGATGAAGGGGACGCCGGTGTGGCTCGAAGGGCAGCCGATTGGCCAGGTCCTTCGGGTGGACTTTCTTCCGCCGTCTGCAGACTCGAATGCGACCGTGCTGGTCGTCATGGACCTGCTCAAGCGCGACGTGAAGTACATCCGGCGTGATGCCGTCGCACAGATCACCTCGGGCGGCACGCTGATCGGCGCGCCGGTGATCTATCTCGGCACGACCGCGTCGAACGCGCCGCTGCTCTCCGAAGGGGACACACTCCGCTCCTTGCCGCAGGGAGACCCCGAGGGCGTGGCGTCGCGCATCGCGCTCGCCTCTCGCGATTTCCCTGCGATCATCGCGAACGTGAAAGATCTTCGCGCGCAACTTTCGTCGGTGCACGGCACCACGGGAGCACTGCTCAACGATGACGAGCTGCGGGTCGATCTCGTTCGCAGCCGCGGAACGCGCCTGGCGAACCGGGCGCTGCATGGCAGTGGTACGCTCGCGCGCGTCATGAACGGTGGCACGGAGCGCGCAACCGCAAGGGCGCAGCACGCGCTGGCCGAAGTCGACAGCCTTCGCTCGCTGCTCACCTCGGATCAGAGCGCGGTCGGCCGATTCCGGCGCGACACATCACTCATGCGCACGGTCACGTCTCTCCGCAACGAAGTTTCGCTCGCGAAAGCAATGCTCGACGAGCCGCGCGGGACGGCCGGACGCGTGCTGCACGATAGTGCGCTGACACGTCAGCTCACGTCCACCGAGAAGGAACTTGCGAACGTGATCGCCGACCTTCGCGCCCATCCGATGCGCTATGTCGCGTTCTGACATCGTCGTCACGCGTTAGGTGCCACCGTCAGTGCGGCACCAGCAGGCCATCGCGTGAGTCGAGAGCCGGCAGTCTCTCTTGCTTCTGTATCGGGCGCGCGGTAGCTTCGGGCCAGGCGCGGCTTGCCCCAGCCGCAGCTCCCACCGCAGCCAACGCCATCCCTCGGCGTCACCCTCGTGTCTCTTCCCCCCAGCCAGAGCTCCGCGATGCCGAGCCCCGCGTCGTGGACATCGCACAGCTGAAGCGCATGCCCGTCCGCGAGCTTCAGGACATGGCAGATGGTCTGAAGATCACGAACATCGCCGGGCTGCGAAAGCAGGATCTCATCTTCCGCATCGAGCAGAATCTCCTCGATTCGGCAACGGTCCTCACCGCAGAGGGGGTACTCGAAATCCTCCCCGAGGGCTACGGATTCCTGCGCAGTCAGGACTGGAACTATCTCTACGGTCCTGACGACATTTACGTCTCCCCGTCGCAGATCAAGCGCTTCGACCTGCGGACCGGCGACACGATTTCCGGTCAGGTTCGTCCTCCCAAGGAATGGGAACGGTATCTCGCATTGCTCAAGGTAGAAACGATCAACGGTGATGATCCGGAGAAGGCGAAGCAGCGTGGCAGCTTCGACAATCTTCGTCCGACGTATCCTGACGAGCGCATCCGACTCGAGCCGCAGGACGGCGATCTCAGCATGCGCATCGTCGATCTGCTCGCGCCGATCGGCAAGGGCCAACGCGGGTTGATCGTCGCGCCGCCGCGCGCGGGCAAGACGGTGCTCATGCAGAAGATGGCAAATGCGATCCTCGAGAATCATCCCGAGGTCACGCTGATCATCCTGCTCATCGACGAGCGACCGGAGGAGGTGACCGACATGCAGGCCAATGTCGGCGCCCGTGCCGAAGTGATCAGCTCGACGTTCGACGAGCCCGCCGACCGGCATGTGCAGGTCGCGGACATGGTCATCGAAAAGGCCAAGCGCCTGGTCGAGCATGGAGACGACGTCGTCATCCTGCTCGACTCGATCACCCGGCTTGCGCGCGCTCACAATGTCGTCGGTCCACACTCGGGGAAGATTCTCTCCGGGGGTGTCGACGCGCAGGCGATGCACAAACCGAAGCGATTCTTCGGCGCCGCGCGAAACATCGATGGCGGGGGTTCGTTGACGATCGTCGCGACTGCGCTCATCGAGACCGGCTCGCGAATGGACGAAGTGATCTTCGAGGAGTTCAAGGGAACGGGCAACATGGAACTCGTGCTCGATCGCAAGATCGCCGACCGCCGTGTCTTTCCAGCGATCGACATTCAGAAGAGCGGGACGCGTCGCGAGGAGCTGCTGCTCGACAAGGCGGAGCTCAACCGCGTTTACCTGCTGCGCAACTTTCTCGCGGATATGCCGGAAGCCGAAGCGATGGAATTCCTGCTTCGTCAGATGTCGGCGACCAAGAACAACCGCGAGTTCTTCGTCGCCATGGCGCAGGGCTGACCGCCTGCGATCGGAGTCGCGCATGCGCCGCCTCGAACGGTATCTCGCGCTCGACTGGGGTGAGCGGCGCATCGGACTCGCGATCAGTGACCCGACGGGTACGATCGCATCGCCAGCGGGCCATATTCTCAGGCGCGCGGGCAAGCGGCCGCCGATTGCCGAAGTGATGCGGCGCGCCGCGGCGCTCGAGGCGCGCGGCTTCGTGGCCGGGTTGCCTCTGGATGAAGCCGGGGATGAGACCGATCGCTCGCGCGAAGTGCGGGCCGTGAGCGCCACACTCGAACAGCGAACGGGACTTCCCGTCGTCCTCGTGGATGAGCGATACACGACCGCGATCGCGCTCCGCGCCGTTCGCGAGCTCGGCGGGAAGACCAAGGACCGCGCGGGCGATGTCGACTCGCTGGCAGCGACCGTTCTGCTCCAGCACGCGCTTCGCCTGGCCGAGCACGAGCATAGTGGGGCCGAGGGTGTCCGACCGGGAACCGGTGAGCACGACGATGAGCGGTGAGGCCCGCCTAACGCGCAGGTCGGGGCTGAGCCGCGTGGCCGCCGTGTCGATCGCGATCCTGGTTTCCGCGGCCTGCAGCACGGGCACCGGGACTACCAGGGTCGTGATCCCTCCGGGTGCGACCTTCCGTGTTGCCGCCGACTCGTTACATCGCGCCGGTATCGTCGGCTCGACCCGGCTTTTCCGGCTTTACGCGTCCGTCAGCGGGCATGATCGGCGGATCCGTGCGGGGACTTACCTCATGTCGCGGGGAATGTCGTGGCCGGCGGTCGTCCGTGCCCTCACCCAGGGAACGGGGTTGATCCGCACGGTGACGATTCCCGAGGGATACGCGATCGCCGACATCGCCCCGCTCCTTGCGCGAACGTTAGGCGTCGAAGAGGACTCGGTGCTCGTTGCGACACGCGACAGCGCGCTGCGCGAGCGGCTCGACGTTCCCACGCCGACGCTCGAGGGCTACCTGTTTCCCGATACCTACTCTTTCCCGGATGGGACGTCGGGGCGAGCGGCGGTCGAAACGATGGTGAAGCGCTTCGAGCAGGTGTGGCAGCCGGAATGGAACGCCAAGCTCGAACAGATGGCGCTTTCCCGGCACGACATCGTCACTCTGGCATCGATCGTCGAGAAGGAAGCGAAAGTGCCGGCGGAGCGCCCGGTCATCGCCGCCGTCTACCTCAACCGACTGCGCATCGGGATGAAGCTCCAGGCGGATCCGACGGTGCAGTACGCACTCGGCCGTCATTCGGCTCGACTGTTCTACAAGGATCTGCGTGTCGATTCGCCATACAACACGTATATCCATGCGGGACTGCCGCCGGGGCCGATCGCTTCGCCGGGCCGCGCGTCGCTGGTGGCGTCCATCGAGCCCGCGGCGGTTCCCTATCGGTACTTCGTGGCGCATCCGGACGGTCACCACGAGTTTCACGTCGACTACGCGTCGCACGAACGCGCGGTCGCGGCTGTGCGGCGGGAGCGAGACGCACTGGCGAGCAGCCCGGCGGCGCCTAACGCCTCGCGGGTCCTGACGCCGGCGCGTCCCCGCCATCGTTAGGGACGGGCGAGCGCCAGCGAAAGCGGACATCGGGCGCGTCCCGGTCGGCCGCCGGCTCACGCCGATCCTCGCTCGGGGGAATTCGTGGGGCGCGGAACAATCGCTTCGCCTCGCGAATCCGGTCGAGGACGGGCGGTAGAAGAAACAGATCGACCAACGCCGGATCGAATTGAGTTCCGCGCCCTCGCGCGATGGCCTCGGCGGCAGCGCTCATCGACATGCTGCGCTGGTAACGACGGCCATGGCTCACGACATCGAAGCTGTCGGCGATGGCAACGATCCGGGCCGCGAGCGGAATCCGTTCGCCGCGGAGTCGCCGCGGATACCCGGTGCCGTCCCAACGTTCGTGATGCGCGAGGACCCCTTCGGAGAGATCCGGATAGAATTTGGCGACGGGGCTCAGTACCGCGGCGCCGCGCCGCGGGTGAGTGTCGATTTCGCGGCGCTCGGCCGGTGTGAGCGTCGTGTTCTCGTGGATGATGTCGAAGAGCGCTTCGTGGATCTTCCCGATGTCGTGAAAAAGCGCGACGCGCTCGACGCTCCGGCATGCCCGATCGTCGAGTCCTGCTTCCTCGGCGAGGATCAGCGCATAGTTCGCTACCCGGCGGACGTGCGCGCCGGTGTCGCGATCGTTGGCGTCAATGGCATTGAGCAGCGTTTCGAGCGTCGCGGCGGCGAATCGCTCCATGCGCTGCCGACTCTGTCGGGCGCGAATGATCGCGATTCCGCTCGCGACACCGGCGATGGCCGTCGCGATTCGCGCGTGGGGGAGATCCGAGAAACGTGACATGACGCACCAACTCGCAAGAAGTGTAGCAGCGACGACACGCCGGGCATGTCCACCGGGCTGCTGCTCGAGTGAGCATGCTGAATGCGAGTGGCCGTGAACGCAGAAACGCCGTGCAGCTCGGAGTCGAGTGCACGGCGTTTCTGTTCGTTCCATCGCCACCGTGAGGTGGCGCCAGCAGGTGCCGGCGACGGCCTACTCTCCCGCGATCTCTCGATCGGAGTACCATCGGCGCTGTAGGGCTTAACGACCGTGTTCGGAATGGGAACGGGTGTGGCCCCTACGCTCTAGTCGC
>JAICUE010000114.1 GCA_025936015.1 Gemmatimonadaceae bacterium | reverse complement strand
GCCGCTGGGGCGCCGAGGATTATCAGGATCTCATGAAGGCGGTCGACATCGCCGCCGCGCGCCCCGACGTCGACAGCACGCGGATGGGCGTCGCTGGTGGCTCGTACGGTGGGTTCATGACCGCCTGGATCACCGCGCACACCGACCGCTTCAAGGCGGCCGAGACGGATCGCATGATCAGCAACTGGCATTCGTGGTACGGCAACACCGACGTCCCCTGGCTGACCGAGTTCGAGTTCTTCGGCAAGCCGTGGGAGAATCCGGCGCTCTACGATTCGCTGTCGCCGATCCGCTACGTGGATCATGTCCATACGCCGACTCTCATGATCCAGTCGGAGGAAGACTTCCGCGCACCGATCGAGGACGCCGAGCAGTGGTACATGGCGCTCCGCAAGCGCGGCGTGCCGGTCGAGTTCGTCCGCTATCCTCGTTCCACCCACGAGCTCTCGCGCAGCGGCGAGCCCTGGCTCCTCGTCGACCGGCTCGGCCGTCTCCGTCAGTGGTTCACCTACTGGCTCGTCGACCAGGCGCCCGCCACAACGCGTTAGGCCTGACGGTAGCCGGTGGTATTCGCCCAGCTCGCGCGGCTCTGCTTCGTCGTCCTCTGCTCCGGGGACGCCTGCCGCGTCGCCCCCACGTCGAGCGACTCGATGGTCGTCGTCCGCACCGCGGATACGACGGTCGTTGCCGCCTGCGACATGCTCGCGCAGGGACGTGCCTGGCGCGCGACCCGTGCCCTCGTCCCGGTGCTCGACGACCCCGCCCGCCGGACGCCGGATGTCGTCCTCCTCGCCGCCACCGCTGCCGGTGAGTGGCGCGGCTGGGACGAAGTCGATTCTCTGCTCACCGGCCAGCCCTGGCTGGACACGCTGCAGAACGGCCGTGGTCGCGTCCTCCTCGCCCGCTCCGCGCTCGAGCAGGGCAACGACTCGCTTGCCCGCATGCACGCCGAGACCGCGGTTGGCAGCGCGACGGACGTGCGCGAGCGCGCGAGGCGGATGGTCATCCTCGCCCGCGCCCTCGACCGGCTCGGTGTCCGCGACAGCGCCCGCGCGACCTACGTTCGTGCATCGCGCGGCCTTCCCGAGATCGCTGACTGGCTGATTCTTCGCGCCGCCGCGCTCACCCCGGACGCCGATCGCCGGCGCCCCCTGTACGACCTGCTCACGCTGCCTGCGGCGATCGACCGTGCGCCGCGCGTCGAAGCGCAGGCCCTCGAGGCGGTCGACGGCAATCTGGGCGCGGCAGCTCGTCGGTACCAGAGCCTCGGGCTCACCGCTCAGGCACTCCGTCTTCGCGCGATGGCCGCCGGCAGCGACGCCCAGCGTGCCGCCGTTAGGCACGAGCTGGTCGCGATCGTCGCCCGCGACCCGGGCTCGAGCGCGGCGAAGGATGCGATCGCGGTGCTCGACGAACGCTTCTCGACGCTCTCCGGCGGCGAGGCACTGATCGTCGCCCGCAGCCTCGCCCTCACCGGTCCGTATCCTCGCGCGGCGGCGATGCTCAAGCGCGCGATCGCCCAGCACCGCGCGAACACCGCCGATCGGCTCCAGTATGCGGTTGTTCTCCGCCGCATCGATCATCACCGTGAGGCGATCGCCGTCCTCGCCAGGATCACCGCACCTCGCGCGATGGCCGCCGATGCCGCGCTCCTTCGCGCTCGCTCGCTGCTCGAGCTGAAACGCGATCGCGCGGCGAAGACGCTGCTCCGCGCGATCCCGAAGCGGTTCCCCAACGACACCGCGGCCGCCGCCGGCGCGCTCTACCTCCTCGCCGATCTCGCCACCGACGAGAAGCGCGACCTCGCCGCCCGCGACGCGATGCGCGACGTCGCCAAACGCTATCCGACCAGCGCGCTCGCTCCCGCCGCGAGCTTTCACGCGGCGATCATCGCCTACGTCCACGGTCGCCCTGCTGCCGCGGCCAACGAGCTCGATACGATGATCACGCGCTACGACCAGAGCAGCGAGACGCTGGCCGCGCTCTACTGGTCGGGCCGCGCCTGGGAGAAGAAGGGCGACAGCGCGAGGGCTGTCGTTCGCTGGAATCAGCTGCTCGCCCGAGACCCGCTCTCGTACTACGCGGCCCAGGGCGCGCGGCGTCTCGGTGAGGCAGCGTGGGCTCCGCCCGACGCGCCCGACGTCTTCCCGGTCGTACCCGCGGTGGACAGCATCTTCCACCGCTCCGACATCCTCTCGCGCCTCGGCATGGACGCCGAGGCACGCCTGGAATTCGACGCCGCGCTCCGTTCCGCCGCGAGTTCGACCGACCGGCTTCTCGCCACCGCAGCCGCCTTCCGCGATCGCGGACAGACCACTCGCACCATCAACCTTGGATGGAAGGCGATCGCGCGCGGCCAGCGCGATGCGCGCGCCTACCGCCTCGTCTATCCGATCGTGCTCGGCGATGCGATCATCGCGGAGTCGCGTCTCCGTCGCGTCGATCCCGCGCTTGTCTCGGCGATCATCCGCCAGGAGTCGAGCTTCAACCCGACCGCCACCAGCGGCCCCGGCGCGCGCGGACTGATGCAGGTGATGCCGGCCATCGGCAAGGCGATCGCGCGCTCGCTCCACTATCCCTACTGGAATCCCGACCTCCTCTACGAGCCGGACGTCAATCTCGAGATCGGAATCGCCCATCTGCGCGCGATGTTGAGCGGTCGCGACCCGGTGCGGGCGCTTGCTGCCTACAACGCCGGTGACGGTCGCGTCGCTCGCTGGCGGAAGAAGCCCGGAGCCGACGATCCCGAGATCTTCATCGAGCGCATCCCGTTCGCCGAGACGCGCGACTACGTCCGCATCGTCCTCCGCAACCGCGACATCTATCGCGCGCTGTACTTCACCAACCCGTAGCGTCAGGCCTGACGCGAGGCGTCAGTCGTCGGCTCCGCCGCGGCGGTTGCGCTTTCGCTCGGAGTGACGACGCTTCTCGTCGAGCCGCTTCTCCTTGGCCGCCCGCGACGGCTTCGTCTTCCGGCGCGGCTTCTCCCGATGAAGGGCGCCGGCCACCAGCTCGGCCATCCGCGCTTCGGCGGCCTCACGGTTCTGCAGCTGGCTTCGCCGCGCGCTCGACACGACGCGCAGCGCGCCGTCCGCGTCGATCCTCGTCGGCAGCTTCTCGAGAATGCGCTGGCGCGTCTGCTCGTCGATCGCCCGGCTCTGCCTGACGTTCCAGCGGAGCTCGATCCGGGTGCTCGACGTGTTCACGTGCTGGCCCCCGGCGCCGCCGGCGCGCGACGCGCGCGCCTCGATCTCCGCGCGCGGGATCCTCACCCCGGGCGCCACGTCGATCCCGTCCGCCAGCTCGCCCGATGCGGCCGTGTCGTCCATTCATGCCCTCGCTGTCCTGTCCGGCAACTGACCCCCGCTCGCGGCTGGGTCACGGATCACCCGCACCGCCGCCACGCGGCGCCCATCCATCGCGACCACCTCGAGCTCGCCGCCGGGGAAGGGAACGCGGTCCGACATCTTCGGCAGCCGTCCCAGTCGCGCGAAGGTGTACCCGCCTAACGTCGTCCACTCGCCGTCAGGCACCGGCACGCGATGGTCACGCCGCACGTCCACCAGCGACATCGAGCCAGCCAGCTCGAGCACCCCGTCGGTCTCGATCGAGGTCCGCGTCGTCGCGTCGTATTCGTCGGCGATATCCCCGATCACCTGCTCGACCAGGTCTTCGAGAGTGACCACCCCCGCTGTCCCACCGTATTCGTCGAGCACCACCGCCATGTGCGCGCGCGTCCGGCGAAGATCTTCGAGCACGCGCTCGGCCAACTTCGTGTCCGGGACATAGAGCGGTTCGCGCAGGTATCGCCGCACGTTGAAAGGCTCCGCACCGCGCTCCTCGAGCCAGAAATCCTTCGCCAGGAACACGCCGATCAGGTTGTCGAGCGTGCCGTCATACACAGGGTACCGCGAATAGCGCTCGCGACGCATCAGCTCCCGGAGCTCGTCTTCGCCCGCGTCGACGTCGAGCGCGACGATCTCCGTTCGCGGCCGCATCACGTCACGCGCCCTCTTGTTGTGGAAGTCGAATACGCCGGCGAGCATCGCCGTGTCCGACTCGTCGAGGACGCCGTGCGCTCGCGACTGCATCACGAGCAGCCGCAGCTCCTCCGGGGAATGGACGCGCTCCGATTCGCTGACCGGACGCAGCCCCGCCATCCGCAGCATCAGCGCCGCCGCGCTGTTCAGTACCCAGATCGCTGGCGACGCGATCGCCGCGAATCCGATCAGTGGTCGCGCCACCCAGCGGCTCACTCGCTCCGGCCGTGCGAGCGCCAGTGATTTGGGCGCCAGCTCCCCGACGACGATGTGCAGGAACGTTATGATCGTGAATCCGACCGCGACCGTCGCTCCAGTCTCCGCGACCGACGCGCTGACGTGCGCGCCGAGCAGGTCGAAGAATGCCTCGAGCACCGCGGCGACCGCGGGCTCGCCGATCCAGCCAAGCGCGAGCGAGGCGAGGGTGATGCCAAGCTGGGTGGCGGAGATGTAACGGTCGAGCGAGCGGAGCGCGTAGCCGGCGGCGCGAGCTCCTCCGTCCCCCTTGCTCGCCATCTCCTCGAGGCGGCTGCGCCGCGCGCCGACCAGGGCGAACTCCGCCGCGACGAAGAATGCGTTCGCGAGGACGAGCAGCAGCACCACGCCAAGGCGCCATGCGATCCCGCTTGCGTGGAGCTCCACTGCTTCTGATCCGGCGATAACGCCTCCGTAACGTCGGTTCCCGTGGGTCGTCCCGCTCTATGGCGAAATGCGTCTGGCGAAATGCCAGAGCTGACCATATAACGGTTGTCTTGCCCGCGGCAAGACGCCGACTCGATCCGTGCGACTGACGCCCCTCTCCGACGATACCGCTCGAAAAGCAATCCTCGATCCGCGCCGCTTCATGCGCTGGGTCTACATCGGGCGCATGTCGCTCGGGAGCGCGATTTTCGTCGCCGCGGTTTTCGCCGGCGACAAGGCTGAAGCGGCCAACACGATGGTCGCGTCGGTGGCCTTCGCCGCCGCCGTCGCCTTTACCGCTGGCTCCTGGTGGATGGCCACCGTCCAGCGTCGTATTCCGGCGACGACCTTCTTCTACCTGCAAAGTCTGTTCGACATCGGCCTCGTCACGGCCGTCGTCCACCTCACCGGCCGAAACGCGTCGCCCTTCGCGGCCCTCTACATTCTCGTCATCGCGGTCGCATCGCTGCTCCTGCCGGGAGCCGGCGGCCTCCTCGTCGCCGCTCTCTGCATCGTCGTCTTCTTCGCCGACTCGATCCTCGGCCACGACGGCGGCTATGACATCGCGCTCGGACTCCAGCTCGGGATCTTCGCCGTCGTCGCGTTAGGCAGCGGGATGGTTTCGGCCAAGCTGCGTGAGGGAGCCGTCGGCCGCGACCTTCTCGCCGCGGAGCTCGTCCAGGCCCGCCTCGAGGCCGCCGATATCCTCCACAACATCCGCAGCGGCATCGTGACGGTCGACGTCGGGGGCCGGCTGCTTTACGCGAATCCGGCCGCGAGCGCTCTCCTCGGCAGCGATCTCGAGGAACGAGTCGGCCGCCCCTTCTTCGACTGGCTCGCTCCCGTCGCGCCGGTCCTCGCCGACGCGCTGCGCGAGAGCGTCACGACACGCGAGCGGATCGTCCGCGCCGAAGGCGCGATGTACCGCGACGGCGAGACATTGACGCTAGGCGTGACCACGACCGCCCCGGAATCGCCTGGCGACGACCCGCACCGGCTCGCCACGTCGACGGCGATCTTCCAGGACATCTCGAGCAACAAGCGCCTCGAATCGCTTCGCATGCGCACCGAGCGGCTCGAAGCTGTCGCCGAGTTGAGCGCGTCGCTCGCGCATGAGATCCGAAATCCCCTTGCGTCCATTCGCAGCGCGGTCGAGCAGCTCGCGACCGGACGCCGTGCGACCGATGACGACCGGGTCCTCGGCGGGCTCATCATCCGGGAGTCCGACCGGCTCTCCCGACTGCTGGGAGAGTTTCTCGACTTCGCCCGCACCCGCGCGACCGTGATCGCCCCCGTCGATCTCGCCGCAATCGCGCGCGGCGCCGCGAGCCTCGCGTCGGCGCATCCGTCGCGCGCGGAGGGAGTCATCGTCAACTGCTCCGCGCCAGCGGAGCCGTTCTTCATCGAAGCCGACGAAGACCTGCTGCACCGCGCCATCTTCAATCTCGCACTCAACGCGGTCCAGGCGGCCCGATCGAACGGCCACGTCGCCGTCGATCTCGTTACCCTTGGCGACGACGAGGTTCCTGCCGGGGCCTCATTCGATCGCGGCGCGGTCGCCGTCCGCGTCACCGACGACGGCCCGGGAATCCCGGCCGAGATCCGCACGAGAATGTTCGACCCGTTCGTCACCACCAAGGACGGCGGCAGCGGCCTTGGCCTCCCCGTCGTCCATCGCGCTGTCGAGGCGCACCGCGGCCTCGTGCTCGTCGACTCGTCCAACCACGGAACGCGCTTCACCATGCTGCTGCCCATCGCCCAGACCGGCTCCTCCGAGGAATCGTGACCGATACCCCGACTTCGCCTAACGGCAACTCCCCGCGCGTCCTCGTCGTCGATGACGAGTCGGGGATCCTCGACACGCTGCGCATCCTGCTGCGGAACGAGGGATTCTCCGTCACCACCGCGCTGGGCGGGCGCGCCGGGCTCGAGCAGCTCGCTGCGCAGGCGCCCGACATCGTCCTCACTGACGTGCGGATGCCTAACGTGACCGGCCTCGACGTCCTCGCGGCCGCCCGCACGCAAAGTGCTGAAACGCCGGTCGTCCTGATGACCGCGCAGGCCACCCTCCAGTCGGCGATCCAGGCCGTGAACGAGGGTGCCTTCTACTACCTGCAGAAGCCTTTCCGCAACGACGACCTCGTCGCGATCCTCCGCCGCGCTGCCGAAACGCGGGCGCTGAAGATCGAGAACACGACGCTCAAGCAGGAAATTCGCCGCCGCGACTTCGGCGACGTCGCCCGCCCGTTAGGCAGCGCCCGCGTCTGGACGGATGTCCTCCGCGTCGCCGAGACGGTCGCGCCAACCGATTCGACGGTGCTCATCCAGGGCGAGTCGGGGACCGGAAAGGAAGTCGTTGCCCGGTACATTCACACGCTCTCGGCGCGCGCCAACAAGACCTTCGCGTCCATCAACTGCGGCGCGCTCCCCGAGAGCCTGCTCGAGAGCGAACTGTTCGGGCACGTGAAGGGGTCGTTCACCGGCGCGGTGAAGGACAAGGCAGGCCTGTTCGCCGCTGCCTCCGGCGGGACGTTCTTCCTCGACGAGATCGGCGAGACGACGCCAGCGACCCAGGTCAAGCTCCTGCGTGTGCTGCAGACGCGCGAAGTGATTCCGGTCGGTGCGACCGACCCGCAGCCGATCGATGTCCGACTCATCGCCGCGACCAACCGCGACCTCGACGAGGAGATCAAGCGCGGCGCCTTTCGCGGCGACCTGTTCTACCGGCTGAATGTCATCGCGCTGCATCTTCCGCCGCTGCGTGAGCGCCGCGAAGACATCCCGCTGCTCGCCGAGCATTTTCTCCACCGTTCGGGTGAGCAAGCGCGGGAGGAGGCGAAACGCCTGAGCCCCGCCGCGGTCGAGGCGCTCCAGTCGTACGATTGGCCCGGTAATGTCCGGGAGCTCGAGAACGCGCTCGAGCGCGCGGTCATCCTCACCCGCGGCTCATTGATCGACGCCAGCGCGTTCCCGGAACGCGTCGTCGAGCGCAAGGCGCGCCCACTCGTGAGCGACGCCCCTCCCGCGAACCCCACTCTCGATGCGGTCGAGCGAGCTTACAT
>JAICUE010000212.1 GCA_025936015.1 Gemmatimonadaceae bacterium | reverse complement strand
TCGCGTCCTTCGAACTTCTTTTCGAATTCGGCGACGCGGCGCTCGAGCTCTCCGGGCGGGTCGATGGGCTGGCTCTGGCGTGACGCCCACGCGCCGATCTGGCTCCCGCGAGCACGCGACGCGAAATACGCATCGGCCTCGGCGTCGCTCACGCGGGTCACCGGCCCTTCCACCCGGACCTGCACCTCGAGCGGCTGCCAGTGGAAGCAGAGTGCGGCCTTGCCCGTCGCGCTCAGCTCGCGACCCTTCCGGCTCTCGAAGTTCGTGTAGAACACGAAGCCGCGGTCGTCCACGTGCTTGATCAGGAGGATCCGGACCGATGGCTGCCCGTCCGCGCTGACCGTGCCTAACGCGAATGCCGTCGGCTCGGGCAGGCGGACGCGATCGACCGCCTTCGCGTCCGCCAGGAGCGAGTTGAAGCGTGCGATCGGGTCCGCGTCAGGTGGCTCCTGTCGTTCGGCGGCGCCGGGGATCGTCATCCGATCGCCCGCCGCTCGAAGCTGCGGATCCCCGCGACCCAGAAGATCACGGTGATCACGACGAGCGCGGTCACCGACAAGGGCAACGGCATGTGTTGAACTCCCGGAGTGAGTGCACCGCGCATCCCTTCCGCCACGTACACGAGCGGGTTGATCAGCACCGCATATTTCATGATCGGCACCACGCTCAGCCCCGCCCACGGATAGTACGCGCAGCCGAAGAAGAGCATCGGCGCGATGATCACGCTGAACATCAGCCCGATCTGCTGCGGCGCGATCGCGCTGCCGAGCAGCAGGCCGAGGGCCGAGAACGCGGTTGCGCCGAGGATGACGATGAGGATGATCTCGGGAAAGCGCGCGAGCGTGAAGCTCGGGATCGGGCCCATGATCAGTCGCGCCATCGGCAGCACGAACGCCGCCGAGATGAACCCCTGGAGCACGCCCGACACGATCTTCTCCGCGGCGACGAGGCGCGTCGACACCGGTGCCAGCAGCCGGTCCTCGATCTCGTTCGTCCAGCCGAAGTCCTGCACCATCGGCAGGGCGACCGCCTGGATGCTCGAAATGGTAAGGCTGATCGCGAGGATTCCCGGAAGCAAGGTCGCGGTGTAGTTGCTCTGCATGAACCCCATCTTCGGCAGCAGGTACCCGAAGACGATGATGAACATCAGCGGCTGCAGCGTCGTCCGGATGAGGAAGAAGGGCAGCTCCTTGCGCGCGACACGCATGTCTCGATGCAACAGCGCGAGGAAGACGTGCGAACCCGTCACCCTCGGCGGCGTCCCGGTCGGCGCATCAGCGATGGGCGGTGTCGCCGCGATGGTACCGCTCATTCGAACGACCTCCCGGTGAGCGAGATGAACAATGTCTCGAGGCTGGGCTCGCGCAGTGAGATGTCCTTGACGACGCGATGCTCCTGTTCGGCGGCGCGGATCAGAGCGGGAATCAGCTCGCCGCCGCGCGACGAGTACGCGCGGACCGTCTGCCCCTCGGCTTCAGCGCGGTCGATTCCATCGAGCGCGCTCGCTGCCGTCGCCGCGGCACTCGCGTCGCCGTCGAGCGTCATCAGGATCAGCGTTCCGCCCGGCGCCCTCTCCTTCAGCGCAGCCGGCGTGTCGAGCGCGAGCAGCTTCCCCTTGTCGACGATGCCGAGCCGGTCGCAGAGCTGATCCGCTTCCTCCATGTAATGCGTGGTCATGACGATCGTGCGGCCGGCGGCGTGCAGCTCGCGAAGGATGTTCCAGAGCCCGAGTCGAGCCTGCGGGTCGAGGCCGACGGTCGGTTCGTCGAGGAAGATCACGGTCGGTTCATGGATCAGCGCGCGGGCGATCATCAGCCGCTGCTGCTGACCACCGGAGAGCTCCTCGACCTTCGCGCCCGCCTTCTCGGCGATGCCGAGCGTCTCGAGCAGTTGCATGCCGTGCGCGGCCGCCTTCGCGCGCGGAGTGCCGAAGTATGCGGCGTGAAAGACGAGGTTTTCGATCACGTCGAGGCTGCGGTCCGGATTCGGCCGCTGCGGCACCACGCCGATCCGCTGCCTGACGGCGGCGGCCCGCGCGACGACGTCCTCGCCCGCGACGCACGCCGTCCCGCCGCTCGGCCGGATCCGCGTGGTCAGGATGCCGATCGTCGTCGACTTCCCCGCGCCGTTAGGCCCGAGCAGCCCGAAGAACTCGCCCTCGCGAATCTCGAGGTCGAGCGCGTCGAGCGCGACGATCTCCCCGCCACCGTTAGGCGGCGGCGGGCCGCCGCCTCGCCCGACCTGCGGCGGACCGGGTGGACCGCCGCGCTTCTTTCCCCCGCTCGGCGCCGGATAGACCTTGCGGAGCCGTTCAGTCCGGATTGCCGCCGTTCGCCCGTCGCCGTTCATGCCGACGCGCTGAAGTAGCGGATGCAGACCGGCACCGGCACGGTCACCCGCTGGCCCGTGGGCGTCAGCCGGCCCGTCGCCGCATCGATCCGGAAGCTGTGGACCGAGTCAGAGCGCTGGTTGGCGACGATCAGGAAGTCGCCGCTCGGATCGACCGCGAAGTTGCGCGGCCAGTCCCCATCCGTCGAGACGACCTGCACCGGCGCCAGCAGCGCCGAAGTCGCGTCGATCGCGAACACCGAGATGCTGTTGTGTCCGCGGTTCGACATGTAGAGAAAGCGGCCCGACGGATGGAGATGGATGTCCGCCGGAGCGTTAGGCACCGACGGTTGCTCGCCGACGGCGGGCACCGTCTGCAGAACGGTCAGCGAGCCGGTCTCGGGATCGTACCTGAACGCGCTCACCGTGGAGTTCAGCTCGTTCGTCACGTAGACGACGCGACCGCCCGGGTGGAACGCGAGATGTCGCGGCCCCGACCCCGGCGGAAGGATTCCCTGCGCCGACGTCGACGTGCTGACCGTGCCGGCGTTGGCGTCGAGGCGATAGACCATGATCCGGTCGAGCCCGAGGTCGGCGACGAGGATGAAGTTGTTTCCGGGATCGGGGATCACGCAGTGCGCGTGCGGACCCTCCTGCCGCTCGGCGTTCGGCCCATGCCCGTGGTGCTGGATGAACCCCGACATGGCACTTATGCCGCCACCTGCAACGATCGGGAACATGGCGACGCTGCCACTGCTGTAGTTGGCGACGAAGAGCAGGCGGCCACTGCGATCGGTCGAGACATAGCACGGCGCCGTGCCCCTGGTCGATTCGGTATCGGCCGGGCCTAACGTTCCCGACCCGGGGTCGCGGCGGAAGGCGGTGACCATTCCTCCCGGCTTCCCGTCGACGTCGCCGATCTCGTTCACCGCGAACGCCGCGTCGCCGCTTGGCGACAGCGCGACGAACGACGGATTCGCCGTCTCGGCGGCTACACCGGCGAGCGTCAGTGCACCGGTCGCCAGCGAGAGCCGCAACAGGTAGATCCCCTTGTTGCGGTGATCGTCGGTGTACGTCCCGACGTAGAGCATGCGATCCTTCTCCGGGGTCGTCGCCGCGCCGCGCGGGAGCGCGCACCCGGCGATGCCTAACGCGGAGAGGGCGATGAAGTCGCGCCGGGACAGGCCGGTATCCGGTTCGGAGCTCATCGGGCGATCGTGTCGAGCTCCCACAGCCGCAGCGGCGCGTCGAGCACCGCCCGCTGCACCGCGTCGGCGACGACGCGCCGTAACGGACCCACCTTCGTATTGTCGCGCGACGGGTCGACGCGGTTCGTCAGCAGCACGACGAACAGCTGCTTTTCAGGGTCAGCCCAGATCGAGGTGCCGGTGAAGCCGGTGTGGCCGAAGCTCCGCATCGAGAAGTAGCGTCCGGCGCTCGAGTGATGCGACGGCGTGTCCCAGCCGAGGCCGCGCGATTCCTCCTTCGTCTGCCGGGCGGTCCAGCGGGCGATCGTCTCCGGCCGGAGGATCCGAACGCCATCGTACTCGCCGCCGTTCAGCAGCATCTGGGTGAAGACCCCGAGGTCGCGCGCGCTGGAGAAGAGTCCGGCGTGACCGGCCACGCCGCCTAACGCCCACGCGTTCTCGTCGTGCACCTGGCCCCAGACCTGTCCGCCGCGGAACTCCTGGATCTCGGTCGGGGCGATCCGCGGCTTCAGCGATTCCGGCGGGTTGAACATCGTGTCGTGCATGCCTAACGGCGTGAAGATCCGCTCGTTGGCGAGGACGTCGAGCGTCTTCCCGGTGATGCGCTCGAGCACCTGCTGGAGCACGATCATGTTCCAGTCGGAGTAGGTGTAGACCGTGCCGGGTACGGTGACGACCGGCTTGGCGTTGATCCGCTGGAGATACGCCTCGCGACCCTTCACCTCGCGGTACAGGAACTGGAACTGCCGCATCCCGCTCGTGTGGAGGAGCAGCATCCGGATCGTGATCGGCGCCTTGTCGGGAGCGTTGAACTCGGGGAGATAGCTGACGACGGTCCGGTCGAGATCCAGCTTTCCCTCTTCCTCCATCATCATCGACAACGTCGTCGTCGCGATCACTTTCGTCAGCGACGCCATGTCGTAGAGCGTGCTGTCGTTCGCCAGCGGTGCGCCAGCGGCCCAATCGGTGTGACCCCACCCATGCGTGTAGACCACTCGGCCGTGATGGCCGATCGCGACAGTGATCCCCGGCGACGCATGGTCGGCGATCGCGGCCGTCATGATCGAGTCGAGCTGTCGCGGGAGCGAGTCGCTGATTCCCGCCGCTTCGAGCGCGGACGGGGGCGCGGGCGCGGGCGCAGTGCGCGCCGCGGGGCACCCGGCGAGTGCGAGAAGCGCGAGCGAGGCAGCGGGTGCGAGCGTCAGGATGCGTGGCATTGCGGCGAGCGGCGGGACGAGCCGCTGATCAGCGGCGGAATTTCTTGCGAGGGGAAGTCCGCGAACATAGTCTTGCGACGCATCGTCCATCAAGCGTCCCGGACGCATCCCGCACGGCGTGCCGCAGCGCGCGCGCCCCCGCCCACCCCGCGCCATCCATGTCTTTCTACTCGACCGTCACGCGCCACTTCTTCCCGGCCGCGCTCGCGCTCTCGATTGCCGCCGCGGGACCCGAACTTCTCTCCGCCCAGCAGCCGTCCGCGCCCGCGGGGGCGGTGCTGCTCCGGCCCGCGCGTGTCTTCGACGGCACCGACGTGCACGAGGGATGGGCGGTGCTCGTTCGCGGCGAGAAGATCGAACGCGCCGGTCCGGCGTCGCAGCTCGGTACGCCGTCCGACGCCCGCGTCATCGACCTCCCCGGCGCGACCGTTCTCCCCGGGCTCATCGATGCGCACTCGCACATCATGCTGCATCCTTACAACGAGACATCGTGGAATGACCAGGTGCTGCACGAGGCGCTCGCACTCCGCGTCGCTCGTGCGACCAACCACCTCCGCGCCACGCTCGACGCCGGCTTCACCACCCTGCGCGACCTCGGCACCGAGGGCGCGGCACAGGCCGATGTCGGATTGAAGCAGGCGGTGAACCAGGGGATCAT
>JAICUE010000381.1 GCA_025936015.1 Gemmatimonadaceae bacterium | reverse complement strand
CTCGGTTCCGCTTCCGGTGAGCGGCTGGCCGTAGGCGTGGCCCGGACCGTAGAGCAGCAGCGGCAGCACCCGAAGACCCATGCTGAACGGCTGCACCTTCTCCTGCTGGATGCCGGCGAGCGTGTTCTGCTTCACGCGATCGAGATCCGCCTGCGGGAACGACGGATGGAGGATCACGTCGGCGTATAGCGTGAGCGCAGGGTCGAGCTTGTCCTTGAGCGCCGACATCGACACGCGATTGACGTCGAGGCCCGCGTTCGAGTTGAGGTTGACGCCTAACGATGCGAGCGCGTCGGCGATCTCGAGCGAGCTGCGCGACGTCGTCCCCTCGTCGAGCATCTGCATCGTCATCGCCGCGACACCGGGCCGGGACGGGTCATCGGCCGCAAACCCGCCGTCGAGGATGGTCGTCAGCCGGACGACTGGCACCGCGGTCCGTCGCGACAGGACGACCTTCATCCCATTCGACAATGTCGCTCGCTCCGGCGCTGCCAGCGGCGCGGCGGGCGGCGCGCCGACCGCCGGCATTCCCTTCGTGCGATCGACACCCGTCGCAACGGTCTCGTACTCGGGGAATGGATGCACCTCGAGCACGTAGACGCCGCCGGTCAGCCAGCGCTTCGCCGCGTCGCGGACGTCGGCCGCGGTTGCCGACGCGATCCAGCCCTGTACCTTCTTGTACGTCTCCGGATCGCCGCGAAAGACCTGGCCCCGCGCGAGGATGTCGCTCTTTCCGCCAAAGCCGCCGATCCGCTCGGCGCCGCGGATGAACGCCGCGCGCTGCTGCGTCTTCACCCGGTCGAGCTCCGCCGCGGTCGGGCCGTTGGCGATGAACGACTTCAACTCTTCATCCGAGGCCTTCTCGACGGCGCCGAGGTCGCCGTTAGGCTGCGCCGTCTCCATCAGCAGGAGCTGGCTGGCGATCTCGCGCTCGTCGGTGTATGCCGCGATGTCGGACGCGATCCGGTCTTTGTAGACGAGTCGCTTGTACAGCCGCGACGACTTGCCGTCGCCGAGGATGTCCCAGGCGAGCGAGAGCAGCGTCATGTCGCGACTGCCGTACTCGGGAACGTTCCACACCTTGAACAGGCGCGCCTGCGGGACGCGGTCCTGCATGATCTGGCGGTGCTCGCCCTCCATCTTGGCGATCCACGCCTCGTGCTTCACGATCGGGGGACCCGACGGGATGTCGCCGAAGTACTTCTCGACGCGATTGCGGATGTCATCGGCATTGACGTCGCCGGCGACGACGAGCGTCGCGTTGGAGGGGCCGTAATACGTCTTGAACCATTCCTTCACGTCGGCCAGCGAGGCGGCGTTGAGATCTTCCATCGACCCGATCACCGACCACGAATACGGATGTCCCTTCGGGAAGGTGTTCTCGGCGATGGTGATCCAGGCCTTGCCGTACGGTTCGTTCTCTCCCTGCCGCTTCTCGTTCTGGACGACCCCGCGCTGCTCGTTGAGCTTGGCCGAGTCGATCGCGCCGACGAGGTGTCCCATCCGGTCGGATTCGAGCCAGAGGATCCGGTCGAGGGCGGAGACGGGGACGTTCTCGAAGTAGTTGGTGCGATCCTCGTTGGTCGTGCCATTGAGGTCGGTCGCGCCTAACGGTTCGACCGCCTTGAAGTAGTCGTCGTTGTAGTTCTCGCTGCCGTTGAACATCAGGTGCTCGAAGAGATGGGCGAAGCCCGTCTTCCCCTGCACCTCGTTCTTCGAGCCGACGTGGTACCAGATGTTGACCGCGGCGATCGGCGCCTTGTGGTCCTCGTGAACGAGCAGGGTGAGCCCGTTCTTCAATGTGAACTTCTTGTAAGGAATGTCCGGGACCGCGGCCGACGCGGTGCGCGCCACCGCGCGAGCCGGCGCCTGCGCTGGCGCGAGCGCGGGCAGGGCGATCGCTGCCGCTGTGACGGCGAGGAGAAAACGTTGCATGGCGAGACGACTCCGTTGGGGGGACGATGGGCCCCTAACTTCACTCACCAGTTGCGCTGCCGCCAGCCCCGCGGACCGCGCTCCCTTCAGTCAGTCGTCGCAGCGCGGGGGGTTGCCCCGCTCGTACGCAGTGACGCTGACGAAGAGCGACTCGCGCGCCGGCGGCGCAAGCGGCGTGGCGTTCCAGTCGCCGGAACACTGTGACGTCATCGGCCGACGCGCACCGACCCCGACGTTCACGCCATACGACGTTCGTGGCGCGAGGGGCCGCGCGGGAAGTGAATCGCGGGCGAGGAGCGCGCCGCTCTCGGCCTGCACCGTTACCACGAGCTGGATCGTCCCGTTGGTCGGAACGGGTTCAGCGCGCGCCGCGCTCGGGAAAGGCGGCACGACCAGGTGAGGCCCGTCGGGGGTCGTGTAGTGAACGCGCACGCGGCCGCGATAGGCCGAGAGATCGCCGCGATAGGCGATCGTGATGTCCGAGCCGCGATCGGCGCACGCGCCTAACGCGACAACGGCCGCGCACATTGCCGCCCGCCCGAGCGCCGCGCGATGGTGCCTAACCGTCACGCGCCAGTCCGCGGACGACCTTCGCCGTGGTCACGAGCTGCCCCGAATGGCGCTGCGTATGCTCGGCGGCGTGAAAGAGCAGGCCGATGACGGTCGAAGGCAGTCGTGCCCGGCCGACTGCGCGCGGATCGAGCAACGTCGACCCGTCAGTCGACCGCAACTGCTGCAGCGCGCGCTCGACTCCGGCGTCGAAGATGTCGACGAGCCGCGCCGCGGCGCCATCGTCGAGGTCGGGAATCCCTTCAGCGGCCAGGGCGTCGCGCTGGGGCGCCGACAGCTGCTCGCCGCGCGCGTACGAGAACAGCCGGTCCAGGCTGCCCGCGGCATGGCGGGCGTGGAACCCGACCGCAGCCACGTTGAAGGGGCGCGCCCAGAGCTGCGCGGGCGTGAGGCCACGCAGTGCAGCGGTCACTTCCTCACGGCACTGGAGCAGGCTGTGCGCAACCGGCTGCAGCTGCGGCGCGAATCCGGGCAGCGCGCCCCGGAGCCAGACTTCGGGTTCGGTCATCAGCGTTAGGCAGCGGGCGGAGCCGACGGCGGCGGCCGGAATGGCCGCGGCGCGAGCGATTGCTGCCGGCGGATGAATGCCCGCGCCGGCTCGCTGAGGAACAGCACGGCGAAGCCGGCCGCGCTCGCGACGACGATCGGACCGAACAGCATGAGGCCGATCGCACTGAACTGGGTTCGCGCCACGCCGATCATCCCGGCCAGCGCTCCGACCACGGCGAAGAATCCAAACACCCACGCCGCCCACCGCCGTCCGCGGAACGCGAGTATCCCGACGAGCAGGATGAGAATCGCGCGCGCGATCCCGGTGAACACGAGCTGTCGCTGGGCGATGCTCTCGAATGCACTGAGTCCGACCGCGGCCGCGACGACGAGACCGACGCCGAGAGTCG
>JAICUE010000035.1 GCA_025936015.1 Gemmatimonadaceae bacterium | reverse complement strand
GTACCGGGTGAAGACGCGATCGATGAACTCGCGCATCAGCTTTCCGTCGGTGTCCTCCTCGATCTCGACGCCGTCCTGGCCGGCGAAGCGCTCGCCTAACGTCGAGGCCTCGCGATCGGAGCGGTCGACCGGTGCATCGAGGGAGATCTCGGTGGCCGACATCTGCTTGGAGGAGCGCACCTGCTCGGGGCTTTCGTCGAGGAGACGCCCGAGCTCTGCTTCGGTGGGATCGCGCTTGAGAACCTGGGCGAGCACCGTCTCGGCGCGAGCGAGACGAATGAGCTGCGAGTTCTGGTTGAGCGGGATGCGGACCGATCGTGTCTGCTCGGCGAGCGCCTTGAGGACCGCCTGGCGCACCCACCACACCGCGTACGAGATGAACTTGACGCCCTGGTCCGGATCGAATTTGCGGACCGCCTTCAGCAACCCTTCGTTCCCGATCGCGACCAGCTCGCTGAGATCGAGTCCGTGTCCCTGGTACTTCTTCACATACGAGATCACGAAGCGGAGGTTCGCGGTGACGAGCCGCTCGGCGGCTTCGGTGTCACCTCGCTGCGCGCGCCGCGCGAGGCGGCGCTCTTCTTCAGCGGACCCGATGAGGGGAAGCTTCTGGATGTCGTGAAGGTACTGATCGAACGCGGAGGAGGGAGACGAGCGGAAATACCCCTTCGACCTGGTCTCGGTCACTTGCTCCATACACGCTCCTTAACCACAGTGGAGTGGACGGGGCACGTAGTGTGGCCCGTCGAGTCCTGGCAGGACGGCCACGATAATGAACGGCGCATGAACGGTCAATAAAAAAAACATCCGAAGTGATTTTCGGATGTTTTTCGGGTTTTTCAGCCCTTGCGACGGTCGCCAGGCGGTCAGCGCGGCGGCGGGACCTGCGGATCGCGTGGCTTGGTCCGGCTGGTGGCCATCAGGATGCCGAGTCCGATCGCGACGATCACGCCCACGCCGATCCACATCGGTGGCGCGCCGACGAGGTATGCGCCGATGGCGAGGCCGATCACGAGGATGAAGAAGCCGATCAGGTAAGTCGAGAATGATGACATTTGAGTTCCCTGGTGGGGGTACACTACCGAGCGGGGCAAGTCGGGGGCCAGGAAGAGGAGCGGCTTTCATCGGCCCGTTATCTGTCAGGCCGTAACGTCAGTGCAGACACCGGCGAGAATGCCGGGTCAGCCGGCGGTTCCCCCCACCCCATCACGCCGGCAGCTCGATCCACTCAGGAGGGTCAGATGTCAGGCAGGAGAATCGAAGTTCTCGTCGCAGTGGTCGTCGCTGGCGCCACCTTCGCCGTTGCAGCACCAGCGGGCGCGCAGGCCGCGAGCTCGCATCCGGCGATGGCGAAGAAGGCACACACCGCGCAGGCGACGATGAAGGTGAAGGAAGAGAGCGCCGGTCTCGCCGCGCAGGCGACGATCAGCGCCGACTCGGCGCAGAAGGTCGCGTTGGGTCAGGTCTCGCGCGGATGGGTACGTACCGCGGAGCTCGAGCAGCACGATGGGACGCTCGTCTACTCGTACGACATCAAGTCGCGCGGCAAGTCGGGTGTCGACGAAGTGCTGGTGGACGCGAAGACCGGTGCGGTCGTCTCGAAGACCCACGAGACCGCAGCGGCCGAGGCGAAGGAGATGAAGGGCGAAAAGGCGTCGACGAAGGCGTCCGCGAAGGGGTCCGCGAAGGCGTCGACGAAGTCGTCCACGAAGTCCGCAGCCGCGAAGGCGGGCACGAAGACGTCGAACGCGAAGATGACGACGACTCCACCGGCTGCGACGCCGGCGACGAAGCCCTGAGCCGCGGTGCTGCCTGACGTTCGACGGTGAACGTCAGGCAATCACGATCCGGGAGAAGCACATCAGCCCCGGCGAACGTCATCGTTCGCCGGGGCTGATTCCTTCCGCGCCGCACGCTGCTCAGTCGTCAGACGCTGGCCAGCGCCTCTGGCAGGCTGCCGTGCGTGGCGACTCGCGGGCGGGGGAGAGTGATCCGGAAGCAGGTGCCGGCGGGTGAGCTCGTCGCCAACTCGAGCGTGCCACCGTGCGCTTCGGCGATCCAGCGTCCGATCGCGAGGCCGAGACCGGCGCCTCCCGAGTCCGACGGCGCCTCCCGCGCGCGCGCCTTGTCCACCCGATAGAAGCGCTCGAACACCTTCGCGTGCGCGTCGGCGGGAATACCCGGGCCGGTGTCGGCAACGGTAATGAGATAGCTGTTCGCATCGCGATCGAGACCGACCGTCACCGCGGTACCGGGCGCCGAGTGCTTGATGGCGTTGTCGAGCAGGTTCATCACGAGGGAGCGAAGCAGCTCTTCGTCCGCTTCGATCGGCCAGTCACCGTCAGCGTCGACGATCCCGTCGGTGACCGCGGGCACCGGCTCGCCCCAGGCGACGGTGGTGCCGCGCGGCGCGGCGAGCGCGCGGGCCGCGCGCACGCATTCGGTGACCATCTCGTCGAGGTAGATCGCGGTGCGCTGCAGCGGCCGCTGCCCGGCGTCGGCGCGGGCGAGGAGGAAGAGATCACCGACGATGCGCGACAGGCGTCGTCCTTCATCGCGCACCGCGCGCAGCGCATCGCGGTATTCGTCCTGCGGCCGCTGCGCCTGCGAGAGCGCGATGTCCGCCTCGCCGAGCATGACGGCGACCGGGGTTCGCAACTCGTGCGACGCGTCGGCCATGAAGCGGCGCTGCTGGTCGAACGCGGTGTCGAGCCGGCCCAGCAGCGCGTTGAAGGTGCTCGCCAGCTGCCCCAACTCATCGTTAGGGTTCGCGACCGGGAGCCGCTCGTGAAGGCTGGATGCGCCGATGTCGGCTGCGCGTTCGCTCATCGCGACCACGGGAGCGAGGCTGCGGCGGGCGAGGGTGTAGCCGCCGGCCCAGGCGAGGACGAGACCGATGACGATGGCGACGATGTATCCGGCGCGCACGTCCTCGAGCAGCTCGGCCTGGTCGTCGAGCGAGGCGGCCGCGACGACGACGAGGAAGGGACGCTTCTCGCGCGTGCGCATCGCGTAGATGCGGATGCCTCCTCTGCCGTTAGGCAGCGTCGCGGCTTCGGGGCCGTCGGCGACGAGGTCGGTGCCCAATGCGTTGCGCACGGCGCCGAAATCGACGATGGCGCCTGGGCGAGCGGCGTTGCTCGAGTCGCGCGGCAGGTCGGAAGCGACGAACCGGCCATGGCCGTCGAAGATGAGAAACCCGAGGTCGCGCAGGTGGAATTCAGCCAGCGATTCGCGCGCACCGGCCGAGTCGGAGGCATCGGTGACGCCGGCGGCGGCGAGATCGGTGGCGAGTGCCGACGCCGACTCGGCGAGGTAGTCGTCAGTGCGGCGGCTGATCGCGCGGCTGAGCATTCCGTACGACAGCGACGCGAAGGTGACGAGCAGCGCCGCGAGGACCGAGGTATGCCAGAGCGCGAGCCGGCCGCGGACGCTGTCGATCATGCGCGAGCGATCAATCGTCGTCGGCCATGACGCTCAGCATGTAGCCGGCGCCGCGGCGCGTATGGATGAGCGGTGCGCGATCGCCGTCGACCTTGCGGCGGATCCGCCCGATGTAGACCTCGATCGCATTGGAGAAGGGATCGTGGTTGTCGTCCCAGACGTGCGCGCAGATGTCAGCGCGCCCGACGACGCGACCGGCGTTCTGCGCGAGATACTCGAGCAGCGCGTATTCCTTGGTGGTGAGCGCGATGGTGCGCCCGGCGCGCCGCGCGACCTGTCCGCGGGTATCGACGACGAGGTCGCCGACGACGATCTCCTCGGGGCGGACGTCGCGGGCGCGGCGCAGCAGCGCCCGCATCCGCGCGAGGAGCTCGCTGAAGTCGAAGGGCTTCGCGAGGTAGTCGTCGGCGCCGGCGTCGAGGCCGGTGATCCGGTCGCTGACCGCGTCGCGGGCGGTGAGCATCAGCACCGGCATCGTGAGCGCGCGACGCCGCAGCTCGCGACAGACCTCGAACCCGTCGCGCTTCGGCATGAGGACGTCGAGGATGACGAGGTCGTACTCGTTGACCGCGAGCTGGTACGCCGCCTCGTCGCCGTCGGCGGCAACGTCCACGGCATAGGCGTGCTCGCGAAGTCCTTTCGCGAGCATCGCGCTCAGGTACACATCGTCTTCAGCGAGCAGCAGGCGCACCGTCGTCCTCGATCGTGACAAGGGAATGTCGGCGAACATACCCCGCGCCGCAACATTGGATCGCGAACCGCGCAGTGCATCCGCGCCGCGATCGTTATCCCGTGTTTATGATCGTGCCGCGGTCAGTGCCTTCGCCTAACGGCGGTGCTTCTTTCGCGGGACGAGGACCGCGGTTCCCTGGACGCGGCCGAAGAGTCGCGCCTCGCGGCAGGTCGGGACCCAGACGTCGATGTGCTGACCCTTGATCAGCAACCCCGTGTCGTCGACGAGGAAGCGGCCGAGGTAGTGGTCGCCGTCGAACAGCTCGACGTAGCGACTGAGAGGGAAGACCCGCGGGTCGGCGGCGACGATCCCCGCGCGCACCCAGCGTCCGCGGCGCGTCGTCCCGCTCAGGCAGTAGGCAGTGATCTCGACCGGAATCGCCTCGCCGTCATGGGCGCGCATGAACGGCGTCCGGCGCGCCGGCGCCGCCGGCTTGCTGACGACGAGACCGGGAAGCATGTGCTCGCCCTCGACGACGATCCCGGGGAGTCGCAGCGGCTCGCGCTGCGGCGACGCCGACGCGCCGCTCAGCGCGGCGAGCGTCGCGAGGGCGCCAGTGATGATCGCCCCCGCGACGAGCATCGTCCGTGGCGTCGCCCAGGCGGTTGGGCGCGGGCGCCCGAGGGCGCGGCGACTGCGGAGATAGCGCATCACCCTAGCGACGGCTCACGGGCGCCGCGGGTCACGGCCGATGTTAGATTCGGGACTGTGACGACTCGCATATATACCCGGACCGGCGACACCGGCGACACCGCGCTGTTCGGCGGTGGCCGCGTCCCGAAGGACGATGCCCGCGTCGACGCCTACGGCGACGTCGACGAGCTCAACGCCGCGTTAGGCATGGCGCGGTCGATCGAAGTGATGCCGCGCATCGACGAAGTGCTCGCGCCGGTGCAGCGCGACCTCTTCGCGATCGGCGCGCTGCTCGCCACCCCCGACCGCGAGAAGATGCAGCAGCAGCTCGCGAAGGCGCGGATCGACGAGGGCCGGATCACGCAGCTCGAGCGGGCGATCGACGACGGCGAGAGCGAGCTCGAGCCCCTCAAGGCGTTCATCCTCCCCGGCGGGACGCCGAAGTCGGCGGCGCTGCACGTCGCGCGCACCGTCTGCCGCCGCGCCGAGCGCCGGGTGGTGCACGTCGGCCGCGACATCCCGATCCCGCCGATGGTGATCGTGTACCTCAACAGGCTGTCCGACCTGCTCTTCGTGCTCGCACGCGTCGCGAACAAGCGGGCCGGCGCCGGTGAGGTCACGTGGTGAGTGCGGCGTCGTCCGCTGCACGCATCATCTCCCTCGCTGGCTACGACGTCACCATCGCTCCCGGTGCGCTGCGTCGCGCCGGGCCGGTGATCGCGCGGGCCGCGCCCGCGCACCACTACGCCGTCGTCAGCGACCCTAACGTTGCGCCGCTCTACGTCGAGCGGGTGCGCGACTCGCTCGCCGCCGCGGCGCCGGACGCGACGATGTCGCTCCTGCTCGTCCCCGCCGGCGAGGAACACAAGACCCGCGAGCTCTGGGCGCACCTCACCGACGAGCTGCTGGCGAGCGGCGCCGGACGCGACACGACGGTGATAGCGTTAGGCGGCGGCGTCGTCGGCGACCTCGCCGGCTTCGTGGCCGCGACCTACATGCGCGGGATCCCCGTCGTCCAGCTGCCGACGACGCTGCTGGCGATGGTCGACGCGTCGGTCGGCGGGAAGACCGGGGTCGATACGCCGGCGGGGAAGAACCTGGTCGGGGCGTTCCACCCGCCGCGGGCGGTGATCGCCGATCCCGAAACGCTGGTCTCGCTCCCGATGCCTGAGCTCCGGGCCGGGAGCGCGGAGATGATCAAGCACGGCGTCGTCGCCGACGCGCGCTACTTCGACGAAGTGCTCGCGGTGCTTCCCCGGCTCGCCGCCGACGATACGGGCATCCCTCCCGAGCTCACCGCGCTCATCGCCCGCAGCGTCGCGATCAAGGCGGACGTCGTCGCCGCGGACGAACGCGAACAGGGCCGCCGAAAGATCCTGAACTTCGGCCACACGTTAGGCCACGCGGTCGAGATGGCGAGCGGCTACCAGCTCCTCCACGGCGAGGCGGTCGCGATCGGGATGTCACTCGAGGCCGAGATCGCCGAACGGATCGGCGTCGCGACGACGGGGACCGCGGTGCGTGTGCGGGCCGCGGTCACCGCCGCCGGACTGCCGGTGGTGGTGCCGTCGGGGATCGACTCAGCCGCGATCCTCGCCGCGACCCGCAGCGACAAGAAGGCGCGGGGCGGACGCGTCGAGTATGCGCTTCCGGAATCGATCGGGACGATGGCCGGCGCCGCGAGCGGGTGGGGGATCGCGGTGGACGACGACGTCGTACTCGGCGTGCTCGACTAGCCGCTGATCGAGCCGACGACGCGCTTCCACCACGACATCACCGGGCCCTTTCCGGCGTCGCGAAGCATCGAGAACGACGTCGCCTCGCCGGTGCGCGACGGCGGTGCGTAGGTGGCGGGGAAGATCGTCTGCAGGTGCTCCTGAAGGCGGTCCGGAGTCCCCATCTCGTTCTGCGCGACGCACCACTCGTCGAGCGCGCGCCCCATCGCGGCGGCGGTGGGACGGCGGGCCGGGTCCTTCTCGAGCGCGAGGGTGAGGATCTGCTCGAGCTCGGGGTCGAGGCCGGGGATCAGCGCGTGCAGGTTCGGCATCGGCTCGACCGCGACCTCGTCGATCGCGAGCTCGGTGATGTCCTCGTGAAAGAGCGGGGTGAGCGCGAGCATCTCGAAGAGCACCACGCCTAACGAGAAGACATCGCTTCGCGCGTCGACGGCGAGACCGAGCATCTGCTCGGGGCTCATGTAGTGCTTCTTCCCCATCATCATCGGCCGGCTCTCGGCGGGATCGACCGAGGTGCGCGCCTTGGCGATGCCGAAGTCGGCGAGCTTGATGTGCCCGTCCCACGTCGCCATCACGTTGCCCGGCGAGACGTCGCGGTGGACGATGTCGAGGCGCCGCCCGCGTGCATCGATGAAGTTGTGCGCGAAGTCGAGCGCGCGGCAGACGCGGCTCGCGACGTACGCGGCCAGCGTCGGCGGCATCGGCGTGCGGAGGTCGCGATGCGTATCGATGATCGACCGAAGCGTCGGGCCCTGGATGTACTCCATCGCGATGAAGTACCGCCCGCTCACTTCGCCGAGCTGGTAGATCTGGACGACGTTGCCGTGGACGAGGTTCGCCGAAAGCTTCGCTTCGTCGACGAAGAGCTGGAGGAACTCGCCCTGCTTCGCGTACTGCGTGTGGATGACTTTCAGCGCGGTGCGCTTCGTGAACCCCGCCGGCCCGAGCTGCTCCGCCTCGTACACGGTCGCCATCCCCCCTTCCGCAATCTTGCGGACGAGGCGAAAACGGCCGGGATAATCGAGAAAGGAGGCGGTCAGATCCATGTCACGAACGACGATCGAGGGCGGGCCGGCGTCCCATGATCCCCGGGCGGTAGAGCAGCAGCGCGGCGGCGCGGAAGGGGCTGGGTGACGCGGTGAAAGGCTCTGGCGACTGCGTTGGAACGGCGGCTCGGGGCGTTGGCGGCTGTCGTTCGCTTACGGGTCGTACAGCTTTGTTCGGGGAGGAAAAAGAGTACAGAAGAGTACGAAGGGACGGCCAACCTCATGGCCACTACTCGCGCGGTCGTACTGCCTGGGGGCAACTGGGGCGAGATCGTCTCGCCCCAGTTGCGCACAACGTCGTCTTGGCTCGGGCGATAGAAGCCCTGCACGAGGTGGTCTCTCAAACTCTTGTTCCTCTTTTTCCTCCCCAGCCGAAGCTGTACGACCCGCGACCGCACGACAGCCGCCAACGCCCCGAGCCGCCGTCCGTCGCAGTCGCCGAGCGTGACCCGCAGTCCCCAACCGGCGTTGGATTTCGCGCTCCCGTTAGATTCCTCGCATGACGACTGAGATCAGGGACATCACGATCATCGGCGGTGGGCCGACGGGGATGTTTGCGGCGTTCTATGCCGGAATGCGCGGGGCGACGGCGAGGATCGTCGATGCGCTGCCGGAGCTCGGCGGACAGCTCGCGGCGCTCTACCCGGAGAAATTCATCTTCGACGTCGCCGGATTTCCGAAAGTCCTTGCGAAGGATCTCGTCGGGTCGCTGGCCGAGCAGATGCGGCAGTTCAATCCGGCGGTCGAGCTCGGGCAGCGGGTGGTCGCGCTGGAGGAGGAGGACGGGCATTTCGTGCTCGTCACCGACACCGACCGGCACCCGACGCGATCGATCATCGTCGCCGCGGGGATCGGCGCCTTCTCGCCGCGGCGCTTGCCGCAGAAGGCAGCCGAGCCGTGGTACGGCAAGGGAATCCACGAAGTCGTGAAGACACCGAGCGAGTATCACGGGAAGAAAGTCGTGATCATCGGCGCTGGGGACTCGGCGTTCGACTGGGCGTCGCAGCTCGCCGGGAAGGCGGAGCGCGTCACGCTGGTGCATCGGAGCGACCGCTTTCGCGCCCATGCCGCCACCGTCAAGGAAGTCGAACGCGCGGCGGCGGCGGGTCAGGCCGAGATTCTCACCTTCCACGAGCTCGCCGACGTGGTCTGCGCTGACGATCGCGTCTGCGGCCTGGTGCTCCGCGACATCAAGGCGAAGACGACGCGCACGGTCGACGCCGACGTCGTGCTGCCGATGCTCGGCTTCGTCAGCGACCTCGGAACGTTAGGCACGTGGGGGCTGACGCTGCAGAAGGACGAGATCCTCGTCAACAGCCAGATGGAGACGGGGCGCGCCGGGATCTACGCGGCGGGCGACATCACGTCGTATCCGGGCAAGCTCAAGCTGATCGCGAGCGGCTTCGCCGAGGCAGCGACGGCGGTGAACCAGGCAGTGCACTGGGTCTACCCGGAGAAGAAGGTCAATCCGGGGCACAGCTCGAACATGGCGGTGTTCGGCCAGACCGACGACTGAAAACTACGGGCTATAAGCTGCAAGCCATGACTACGGGCTATAAGCTGCAAGCGATGAGCTGCGGGCCGTAAGCTGCAAGCCATGAACTACGGGCTATAAGCTGTAAGCCATGAACTACGGGCCATAAGCTGTAAGCCATAAGCTGGCAGCGACGGCGGGACTGCGTGGCGGCGGCACTGCCTAACGGCGACATGCCTAACGTTGCCACTGGCTGACAACGGGAGTGCTGGCGGGGGCTAGTCTCTTACCCGGATCGTGATTCCCATCGCGGGGCGGAGGGCGCGGGTGAGCGCCTCGCGGCGTTCACGGACGGTCGCCGCCGCTTCGCGGCCGAGGCGGCGAGCGAGCTCCTTCTCGAAGCGCTCGATGCGCTCGTCGGGAGTGTAGGGGACCTCGGGGGGCGCGCTCTCGCCGAGCCACTGCTCGCTCGGGCGAATGGGAAGCTCGCAGTCCGAGGGAGTGAGCGAGAGCGCGCGCTGGCCGCGTGCGATCAACGCCGCGGTGAGGACCGCGCCCAGAATTCCCCCGATCACGAATGCCACTGCGACCATCACCATCTCCGCCTCCATCGGCGCGTGATGAGCGGCAGGACACCGTGTCGTGCCGCTCATCTCAAAGACGCATTTCCGCGCGGCACCGTCACCGCGAAAATCGCCGTCTCCGCACCAAAAAACGCGTGTCGTCGCTGATAGCCGATCGTCAGCGCGGCGCCGTGGTCCCAGCGCCCTGGGCGACCGCAGGCTCGGGCTCGTAATGGATCGCGACCGCACGCTCGAACTCCTTCACATCCTCGTCCTGGTCGCCGAGCACGACGGCCGAGCCGTCCTTCGAGCCGCCGAGGATGACGCCGACGTTGGTGCCACCGTGCGTCGACACCGCACGCGCGTTGAGCAGGATGACGCCGTTCGCGCCGAGCTTCCCCGCCTTCTCGCGGAGCGCCCGCGCCGACTTCTCGTCGCCGGCGAAGATGACCTGCGTCCGCATCATCGCGACCTCGACGTACTTCGCCGGCGGGTTCGTCGCGAAGATCCTCACCGAATCGGGGGACACCGGTGCGAAGTTGACCGCGGCGAGCGGAGTCGCATGGACGCGGGCGCAGGCGCTGGCGATGGTGGCCGCGGCGACGAGGAACGGGAAACGGAGTGAGCGCGTCATGGTCGGGACCGGACAGGGGTGGCGCGGTCGGACGCCTGGGTGCTGTGACCGCGCCTTCCCCGAACGCACCCGGCGTTCCCCACGCCAATCGCCGCTATCGCGGGATAACTCGACGTACGAGACGTGTCCGCCCTCACGCGAGGACGCGCAGTTGTCCAGGGAGGACGACGCCGGAGTGCGGGAGGGTGTTGCTCTTGGCGGCGCGCGATGCCCGCTCGGCGATCAGCGCGACTCGTCGGCGCGCGCGCGCGCGGCCGCGGGAGAAAACCCGTCGGGGTAGCGGACGCGTAGCTTGGCCAGGTTCCGCGCTGCGACGTCGTCGAGCTTCACGTCGAGCGAGGTCGCGACCATCGCCAGGCACCAGAGCGCGTCACCGAGCTCGGTGACGAGCGCGTCGCGGTCGAGCTCACGCTGCTGGAAGCGATGCTTGCGGACACGGGCGAGGATCTCGCCCGCCTCCTCGGCGAGCCCGGCGGCGGCGTCGAGCAGCCGGTCATCCGGGGTCAGCGCGGGGTTCGCCGTTCGCGCGGAAAGGGACTGATAATCGGCGAGGGACATGCGACGAAGATACCGGCCGCCCGCGCGCGTGGCGACCGTGCGTTCGCGGGAACGTCTCGTGCAGCGCATGCGGTCTTCACACGAACCAATCACCGGTGAGGACGCGATGGCGACACGTCGCCTTGGCACGCAGGGGCTCGCGGTTTCCGAGCTCGGGCTCGGTTGCATGGGGATGTCGGACTTCTATACCGCGACCGATTCGCCTGACGGCGCGCGGAGCGAGAAGGAGTCGATCGCGACGATCCATCGCGCGATCGAGCTCGGCATCACCTTCCTCGACACCGCCGACATGTACGGCCCGTTCCGGAACGAGGAGCTGGTCGGGCGGGCGATTCACGATCGGCGCGACAAGGTCGTGCTCGCGACGAAGTTCGGCAACGTGCGCGGAGAGGACGGCTCCTACCTCGGCATCAACGGGAGCCCCGAGTACGTGCGCAAGGCGTGCGACGCATCGCTCCGCCGGCTCAAGACGGACGTGATCGACCTCTACTACCAGCACCGTGTCGATCGCGCGACGCCGATCGAAGAGACGGTCGGCGCGATGGCCGAGCTCGTGAAGGCGGGAAAGGTCCGCTACCTCGGGCTCTCCGAGGCCTCGCCGGCGACCATTCGCCGCGCGCAGGCGGTCCATCCGATCTCGGCGCTGCAGACCGAGTACTCGCTTTGGAGCCGGGAGCCGGAAGACGAGATCCTCCCGACGGTGCGCGAGCTCGGCATCGGCTTCGTTCCCTACAGCCCGTTAGGCAGGGGCTTCCTCACCGGCCGCTTCCGCACGATCGACGACCTCCCCGCCGACGACTATCGCCGCAACTCACCCCGCTTCCAGGGCGCCAACTTCCGGAAGAACCTCGACCTCGTGAAGCTCGTCGAGCAGCTGGCGACCGAGAAGGGCTGCACGCCATCGCAGCTCGCGCTCGCCTGGCTGCTGCATCGCGGCGACGACATCGTCCCGATCCCGGGGACGAAGCGGGTTCGCTACCTGGAGGAAAATGCCGGCGCGCGCGACGTGCGCCTGACCGCCCAGGATATGAAACGGATCGATGCGATCGCGCCCGTCGGGGTCGCCGCAGGGTCGCGCTATCCCGAGCAGGGAATGAAGACCGTGAATGGCTGAGCGGTCTCTCTCATCGCCGTGCCGGCTTCAACACGGCGATGAGAGATGAGAGAGGCTCCGATGGAGAGATGAGAGATGAGCGACGAAACAACGATAGCGGTTACCGGCACGCCCGTCGTTGCCGTCCCGCCGCGCTGGTTCTCTGATCTCTCATCCCTCGCTCGCGGTATCTCTCGTCTCTCATCGCAGTATTGACCTATCCCAGGCGCACCCTAGGGTCGGCCTTCGCGTACGCGAGATCCGTCAGCAGGTTCACGATCACGAACACCACGCTGAGGAAGAGCACCGCGCCCTGGACGCCGGGGAGGTCGCGGCGG
>JAICUE010000488.1 GCA_025936015.1 Gemmatimonadaceae bacterium | reverse complement strand
GCGCCTCCGACACGTTGTACTTGATGCCGCTGTTCGCGCCCGGCGGGATCTTCCATTCCCACTCGAGCTCGAAGTCGCGCCACGTGCCCTCGGTCATCAGGTCGCCGCCGGCGAGTGGCTGGCCGTCCGCCTGCACCGGCACCTTTCCGCTCGCGATCTTGTGGATCGTCCCATCCTCGACGTCCCACTGCGCGCTCGGCGCTGCGCTCGACCCGAGCCCGCGCCAGCCGTTGAGGGTCGTGCCGTCGAACAATGAGATCCAGCCGGAATCGGCTGCGGTCGTCGTCGTGGCTGCGCCGGTATCTCGAGCACGGCTGATGCTCGCATGGACGCACCCGGCCGCGAGCAGGACGCTCGCGACGAACGTCAGGCGAAAGTGCCTCATCGTCTCAGACCTTGCTCCCGGCGGGCCAGAGCCAGGCCGCGCCGCGGACACCGCTCGAGTCGCCATGAACGTTGTGCACGATGCGGGTTGCGATCGTGTCGGAAAAGACGTAGCCGCCTAACCGCGCCTGCGCCGCCTCGGCGAGACCGTCGACGTTCGACATCCCGCCGCCGAGGACGATGACGTCGGGATCGAGGATGTTGATCACCGTCGCCAGTGAGCGCGCGACACGATTGTAATAGCGTTCCATCGTCGCCGTCGCCGCGGCGTCACCCTCGCGCGCATCCTTCACGATGGCGTGCGTCGTGAGCGCCTGTCCGGTATGCACGGTGTGATCGTTGGCGAGCCCGGGGCCGGAGATGAAGGCCTCGATGCAGCCGCGTCGCCCGCAGTAGCAGCTCGGCCCAGGCAACTCGTCGAGCGAGGGCCAGGGGAGGGGGTTGTGCCCCCACTCGCCGGTGATCTGGTTGACGCCGATCAGGCACTTGCCGTCGACGACGATCCCGCCGCCAACGCCGGTGCCGAGGATGACGCCGAACACCACCGGTGCACCCGCCGCGGCGCCATCGGCGGCTTCGCTCAGCGCGAAGCAGTTCGCGTCGTTCATCAGCCTGACGCTGCGACCGAGCCGGCGGTTGAGATCGTCCTGCAGCGTCTCGCCGTTGAGGCAGACGGAGTTCGCGTTCTTGACGACGCCGGTCGCGGGCATGACCGTGCCGGGAATCCCGATGCCGACGGTGCAGCGCCGATCGACCGCCTTCTCGATCGACTCGACGACACCGACGAGGGCGTCGAGCGTTTCCTCGTAGCTCCGCGGCGTCGGCACGCGGCGCCGGACGGGAATGTCGCCGCTGTCGGCGAGGGCGATCCCCTCGATCTTCGTCCCGCCGAGATCGACGCCGATCCTCATCGACTCACTCGCTTCGCTGACATGCTGATACGCAATCCTGCCTCGCGTTGACGTTCGGGTTGGTGCGCTCAGCCATCGCGCCGTCCAAGGCCGTCGGCGATGACGGCGATGACGATGACTACGCCGAGCGCGATCTTCTGCACGTAGGGATCGACGTTGGCGAGGTTGAGGCCGTTGGTCAACACTCCGATGAAGACGGTGCCCCAGAGAGTGCTGCCGATGCTGCCGCGGCCGCCGTTCAGCGACGTCCCGCCGACGACCACCGCCGCGATCACGTCGAGCTCGTACTGGACGCCGGCGTTAGGCACGCCGGCGCCGAGCCGCGATGCGAGCACCAGCCCGCCGAGTCCGGCGAGCGCGCCGTTGATGACGTAGACCAGCCAGGTCACCAGCCTGACGCGAATTCCCGCCAGCCAGGCCGCCGCCGGGTTGCTGCCTAACGCGTAGATGTGCCGCCCGAAGACGAAGCGCTGGAGCACGACGGCCCCGGCGATCATTACCGCGGCCATCACGATCACCGGGGCCGGGATTCCGATTATCACCGCGCGGCCGAGCGCGCCGAAGGAGCCCGGCAGCGAGCCGACGCTGCGACCATCGGAGATGATGAAGGCGAGGCCGCGCGCGGCGGTCAGCATCGCCAGCGTCGCGACGAACGACGGGACGCGGAGCCACGCCACCAGGCCGCCGTTGATGACACCGGTCAGCGCGCCGACGCCTAACGCGACGATGACGACGACCGCGAACGGTGCGCCTCGCGCCGCGGCGAGCGCGGCCGCGACTCCGGAGAGCGCGAGCACCGACCCGACGGACAGGTCGATGCCGCCGGTGAGGATGACCGCGGTCATCCCGACGGCGAGGATCCCGACGATCGCGATGCTCAGCGCGATGTTGATCGCGTTGGCGACCGAGAGAAACCCGGGCGCGATCGAGGCGAACACCGCGACGAGCACGAGCGTCGCCGCGACGAGCGCGTATTCGGTCGCGCGCCGCCGGCCGCGGGCCAGCGGACT
>JAICUE010000418.1 GCA_025936015.1 Gemmatimonadaceae bacterium | reverse complement strand
CTCGCGCGGATCGCCAGCGGTGAGCCGCTGCTGGCGATCGGCACCCACGCGCTCGTCCAGGAGAGCGCCGTCTTCGGCAAGCTCGGCTTCGTGGCGATCGACGAGCAGCATCGCTTCGGCGTCGAGCAGCGAAAGACGCTCATGGCAAAGGGTGAGGCGCCGGATACGCTGCTGATGACCGCGACCCCGATCCCGCGCTCACTCGCCCTGACGATGTACGGGGATCTCGACGTCAGCGTCCTCGACGAGCGGCCGCCGGGCCGGCAGCCGATCGCGACCGCGCTGCGCGGCGAGAGCCACCGGCAGCGCATCATGGAATTCGTCGAACGCGAAGTGGCGAAGGGGCGCCAGGCGTACATCGTCTACCCGCTCGTCGAGGAATCGGAGAAGATCGACCTCAAGGCGGCGACGGTGGAGTTCGAGTCGCTCGCGGCCGGCCCGTTCGCCAACCGGCGCCTCGCGCTGCTCCACGGCCGCATTCCCTCCGACGAGCGCGACGCGACGATGCGGAGGTTCCGCGACGGCGAGATCGACATCCTCGTCGCGACGACGGTGATCGAGGTCGGGATCGACGTGCCTAACGCGACGGTGATGGTGATCGAGCATCCCGAACGCTTCGGGCTCTCGCAGCTCCATCAGCTCCGCGGCCGGGTCGGGCGCGGCGGCGAACAGAGCTACTGCATCCTCCTTGGCGACGTCGGCGACGAAGCACGGGCGCGGCTCGACGTCTTCGTCGGCACCGAAGACGGCTTCGAGATCGCCCGGGCTGACCTCTCGCTGCGCGGGATGGGCGACCTCTTCGGCGCTCGCCAGAGCGGGGAGCAGACCTTCCGCATCGCCGACCCGATCCGCGATGAAGCGCTCAATGAAACCGCCCGCGAGGTCGCGGAGAAGTTGCTGACGGCCGATCCCGAATTGGAGACGAAGGAGCACGCCCCGCTTCGCGCCGCCCTGCAGGGACGCTACGCCCGCGCGCTCGAGCTGTTCCGGGTGGGGTGAGAACACCAGCAGCAAGCGATACGCGACAAGCAGTCAGCGACTGCGCAACCGCTGCGGCTTATGGCTTATCGCTTACAGCTTATCGCTTACAGCTTATCGCTTACAGCTTATCGCTTACAGCCCGCAGCAGTACGAGCTCACACGCTCGCCAGCTCCAGTTCCCGCTCCGCCTGGTGCTCGGCGCGGTCGGCCGGCAGCAGCGCTATGTCGAAGACCTCGTCGAGCGTGCGCACGAAGTGGAAGCTGAGCTGCTTGCGCACGTCCTCCGGGATGTCGTCGATGTGCGACTCATTCTCCTTCGGGAGGATGATCGTCGTGATCCCCGCCCGGTGAGCGCCTAACACTTTTTCCTTCACCCCGCCGATCGGAAGGACGCGACCGCGCAGCGTCGCCTCGCCGGTCATCGCAACGTCCTTCCGCACCGGGCGGCCGGACATCGCGCTCACCAGTGCCGTCGACATCGTGACGCCGGCACTCGGCCCATCCTTCGGGATCGCACCCGCGGGAACGTGGATGTGCACCTCGATCGAGCCGAGTCGGTCCTCGGGGATGTCGAGCTCGCGCGCGTGCGTCGCGGCGTACGTCAGCGCCGCGCGGGCACTCTCCTTCATCACGTCGCCGAGCTGGCCGGTGAGGATCAGCGAGACATTGCCCCAGCCGGTGACCTGTGTCGCCTTGTCGGCCGGCGGCGCTCCACTGTGCAGCCGGCGAATCGCCGCCTCGACGAACATGATGTCGCCGCCCGCAGGCGTGTAGTACATCCCCGTCGCGACGCCCACCTCGCTCTCCTCGGCCATGTGCTCCGGATGGACGCGCGGCCTGCCGAGCAGGATCCCGACTTCTTCGGCGGTGAGCGTCTCATCGGTGAGCGCGCTCGTGTCGCCGGAGGCGATCTTCCGTGCGACCTTGCGCGCGACCGCACCGACCTGGCGCTCGAGCTGCCGGACGCCGCTCTCACGCGTATAGCGCGAGACGATTTCCATCACCGCTTCGTCGGTGAGCGTGATGCCGCGACTGCCGAGTCCCGCTTCCTCCATCTGGCGCGGGATCAGGTACTTCTTCGCGATCTCCGCCTTCTCCCGCTCGGTGTAGCCGGCGAATTCGACGACCTCCATGCGGTCGAGCAGGGGGCCGGGGATGTTCTGGATGAAGTTCGCCGTCGCGATGAACAGCACTTCGCTCAGGTCGAACGGGATGTTGAGGTAGTGATCGGTGAACGTGTCGTTCTGCGCCGGGTCGAGCACCTCGAGCAGCGCGCTCGACGGGTCGCCCTGGTGCGACGCACCGAGCTTGTCGACTTCGTCGAGCAGGAAGACGGGATTCTTCGTCCCCGCCTGCTTCATCCCCTGGATGATGCGACCGGGCATCGCGCCGACGTAGGTGCGCCGGTGGCCGCGGATGTCCGCTTCGTCGCGGACGCCGCCTAACGCGACGCGGACGTACTCCCTGCCTAACGACCGGGCGATCGACTTCGCGATCGACGTCTTCCCGACGCCGGGCGGCCCGACGAAGAGCAGGATCGGACCCTTGGCCATCGCCCGCGCCTTCACTTCCTGCGAGTCGGTGATCGCGCGATCCTCATTCGTGTCGCCGGCGAGCGACGGCGTCGCATCGTCCTTGTCTGCGCGGAGCTTGGCGGCGGGCACTTCGCCCGTCGTTTCCACTTCGCTCGCGAGCTGCTGCGCGCGAAGATGACGCACGGCGAGAAACTCGAGAACGCGATCCTTCACGTCCTTCAGTCCGTAATGGTCTTCGTCGAGCACCGTCGCGGCGTGCGAGAGATCGAGCTGATCCTCCGACCGGTCGTTCCACGGAAGCTCGGCGATCCACTCGAGGTACGTGCGAATGACCTGCGCTTCCATTGATTCGCGGCCGGCGCGCTCGAGGCGGCCGAGCTCTCGCTCGACTTCCGCGCGCGCTTCCTTGGGCAGCGTCAGCTTGCTCAGCTTTTCGCGAAGCTCG
>JAICUE010000315.1 GCA_025936015.1 Gemmatimonadaceae bacterium | reverse complement strand
TCTTGACCGCGGCGACCGTCTTGGCGAGGTCGGGCTTCGCCGCCTTTTCGAGGTTCTTCGCGTACGGCATCGGCACGTCTTCCTGGTGGACGCGGACGACCGGTGCGTCGAGGTCGTCAAAGCACTCGCGCTGGACGAAGTCGACGACCTGGGCGCCGACGCCGCACAGCTCCCATCCTTCCTCGAGGACGACGGCGCGATTCGTCTTCTGGACGCTGGCGACGATCGTCTCGACGTCCATCGGCCGGATGGTGCGGAGGTCGACGACGTCGCACTCGACGCCCTCCTTCGCGAGTGCGTCGGCGGCCTGCAGCGCGACGAGGATCATCTTGCCATGCGTGATGATCGAGCAGTGGCTGCCCTCGCGCTTCACCTCGGCCTTGCCTAACGGCACGATGTAGTCGTCCTCGGGGACTTCACCCTTGGTGTTGTAGAGCATCTCGCCCTCGAGGAACACCACCGGGTTGTCGTCGCGGATCGCGGCCTTGAGGAGCCCCTTCGCGTCGTATGGCGTGCCTGGCGCGACGACCTTGAGCCCGGGGATGTGGGCGAGCCACGACTCCCACGCCTGCGAGTGCTGCGCGGCGAGCTGCAGCGCCGCGCCGTTAGGCCCGCGGAAGACGATCGGCATGTTGTACTGTCCGCCGGACATGTACAGCGTCTTCGCCGCGACGTTGACGACCTGGTCGATCGCGAGCAGCGCGAAGTTCCACGTCATGAACTCGATGATCGGACGCAGCCCGACCATCGCGGCGCCGACGCCGACACCGGCGAACCCCAACTCGGTGATCGGCGTGTCGACGACGCGCATCTCGCCGAACTCCTGGAGGAGTCCCTTCGAGACCTTGTACGCGCCCTGATAGACGGCGACCTCCTCGCCCATCAGGAAGACACGGTCGTCGCGCTTCATCTCTTCGCGGAGCGCCATGTTGAGCGCGTCGCGGTAAGTCATCACTGGCATCGGTATCGTTCTCCGTCAGGCGCTCGCGGTGGCGTGCTCGTCGCTCGTCGTGTCGACGAGCACGTCCTGGTAGAGCGCCTCGAGCGGTGGCTCCGGGCTCTGGTCGGCAAAATCCCACGCGTCCTGCACTTCCTTCTTCAACTCCTCGTCGAGCTTCGCGACGTATGCATCGTCGATCTCGCCGGCTTCGTGCATCGAGCTGCGGAGCAGCACGATCGGATCGCGCCGCATGTGCTCCTCGAGCTCGGCCTTCGTGCGGTAGGTGCCGCTGACCGCGTCCGACATCGAGTGGCCCATGAAGCGATAGGTGCGAATCTCGAGCAGCGTCGGCAGCTTCTCGGTCCGCGCGCGCTCGACCGCCTCGGTCACCGCCTTCCGCACCTCGAAGACATCCTGCCCATCGCACTGCGCGCGGGGCATGTTGTACGCCGCGCCACGCTCGTAGATGTCGTGGATCGCCGACGCGCGCTCGAGCGAGGTGCCCATCCCATAACGGTTGTTCTCGATGATGTACACGACCGGGAGCTTCCAGAGGCCGGCCATGTTGAGGGCCTCGTGGAACGCGCCGGTGTTCACCACCGACTCACCCATGAAGCAGACGATGACCTGGTCGCCGCCGCGATACTTGATCGCGAAGCCGACGCCCGTCGCGATCGGCACGTGGCCGCCGACGATGCCGTGTCCGCCGAGGAAGTTGTGCTCCTTCGAGAAGAGGTGCATCGAGCCACCCTTCCCGCCCGAGACTCCGTCCTGCCGCCCGAACAGCTCGGCCATCACCGCTTTCGCCGACATGCCGCGGGCGAGCGCCTGGCCGTGGTCGCGGTAGGTCGTGATCACGTAGTCATCGGGGCGAAGCACCGAGAGCGTGCCGGTGCTCACCGCTTCCTGCCCGATGTAGAGGTGGCAGAAGCCGCCGATCTTGCCTAACGCGTAGGCCTCGGCGCAGCGCTCCTCGAAGCGGCGCTGGAAGAGCATCGAGCGGAGGAGCTCCTTCCGGAACTCGACATCGCCGCGGATCGCGTCGGAGCTCGCTGCCGCGCCGTTGCCGCCGGCCGCCTTGCGCGTAGGCGCCGCGGTCGCGGCTGCACCGTTGTCGGATTTCTTCTTGGTTGCCATGGTGTCCTGAATGATCGGGAGAGAGCCGCCGCGTCAGACGCCCGCAGCCTGCACCTGCTCCCACGCATGATAGCTCGAGCGAACCAGCGGTCCGCTCTCGACGTGGCGGAATCCCATCTCCATCCCGGCTTCGTACAGCGAGCGGAACTCCTCCGGAGTGTAGTACCGGTCCAGCGCGATGTGCGCGTCCGAGGGACGCAGATATTGGCCGAGCGTCAGGATGTCGACGTCCACGTCGCGCAGGTCGCGCATCGTGGCGAGCACCTCTTCGATCGTCTCGCCCATGCCGAGGATGATCCCCGTCTTGGTCGGGATGTCCGGCGCATGGCGCTTGGCGGTGCGGAAGATGTTCATCACCCGCTCGTAACGTCCGCCCGGCCGCGCCTTCTTGTAGAGCCGCGGCACGGTCTCGGTGTTGTGGTTGTAGATCTCCGGCCGCGCATCGAGCACCGCCTGGATCGAGCGCTCGTTCCCCTGGAAGTCAGGCACGAGCACTTCGACGGAGCAGCCGGGCAGACGCTCGTGAATCTGCCGAATCGTCTCGGCGAAAATGTACGCGCCGAAATCGGGGAGGTCGTCACGGTCGACTGACGTGATGACCGCATGACGGAGCCCCAGCTCGGCGATCGCGGTTGCCACTCGCGACGGCTCCGCGATGTCATACTTCGGCGGGCGGCCGTGGGCGACCGCGCAGTACGCGCAATTCCGCGTGCAGACGTCGCCGAGGATCATGAACGTCGCCGTCCCGTGATCCCAGCACTCGCCGAGGTTGGGACAGTGCGCTTCCTCGCAGACCGTGTGAAGGTCGAGATCGCGCATCAGCCCCTTCAGCCGCGTGTATCGCTCGCCGCCGGGGGCTTTCACCTTGAGCCACGACGGCTTCCGCTCGGGGAGCGGAGTGACGCGGTGGCGGCCCATGATCTGGTAGTACGTCTCGCCCATCTGGCGGGGAGTGCGGATCGCGGAGCGCGTCGGCGCGCCTGGGCGCGGCGGACGCAGGATGCAACCGATTGGAAGCCAATAATCTAGACGACGGCGCGGGTCGGGTCTACCCGCGAAAGCGCGTCACCGCGAAGGCAGAGAGATCGAGCGCGGGGTTCTCGCCCGCGATGAGCGCGGCGACGCATTCGGCGGCGAGCGGCGAGACGAGGACCCCGTTTCGCGAATAGCCGCAGGCGTAGAAGAGCGCCGGCGCATCCGGATCGCGTCCGATGATCGGATAGCCATCGGGGGTCATCGGCCGGAGGCCAGCCCACTGCTCGGCGAAGGGCGCCGGGCCGGCAGGCCAGTTTCCGAGGAGAGAACGCGCGGTGCTCGCGAGTGTAGCCGCGGCCGTTGCGGTAGGATCGACATCAAAGCCCGCGTCCTCCGACGTTGCGCCGACGAGCAGCGATCCGCCGCGGGGAACGAGATAGCCGCCAGCGCCGAAGATCACGCGCTGCACCGGCGCCGCGCCGGTGCAGCGCGCCACCTCGCCCTTCACGGGACGGATGGGCAGCGCACGCGGCAGTCCGCGCACCGCGCTCGTCCACGCGCCGACAGCGAGGACGATGTGCGGCGCCTGGTGCATCGTGCCATCATCGAGCGTGACGTTAGGCAGCGCCTCGTCGAAACCGGCAATCGCCGCGACGCGCGCGCGGACGATTGTCACTCGGCGAGTCACGCGTACCGCCTGGTGGAGCGCATCGAGGAGCGCTGACACGTCTACCGCACCGTCGCGCGGGTGATGGAGTGCGCCCGCGACACGAGCGAGCATCGGCTCGAGAGCCGAGACGCTGCCTGCATCGAGGAGCTCCGCATCGGGAAGCGAACGCGCACGCGCGCGAAGTTCGGCGAGATGGGTCTGGTTGGAGGCGAGCTCGAATGCGCCGGCCACCGTCGGGACGCGCGCGCCCGTGATCTCGTCAAGTTCGGCGAGGTATGCCGGATAGCGGTCGCGCGCGGCGAACATGAAGCGTCCGACACGTCCGCCTTTGGGACCACGACCGATCGACGGCCCGAGCACGCCCGCCGAGGCGGCGGATGCTGCGCCGCGATCGGCGGCGTCGAACAGGGTGACCGCGAGCCCGCGCCGAGCGCAGGCGAGCGCGGTCGTCAGC
>JAICUE010000520.1 GCA_025936015.1 Gemmatimonadaceae bacterium | reverse complement strand
GCGCGCGCCCCGCCGTGGCGGGCTCGCCCGCGGCGGCGCCGCCCGCCGCGCTCCGGGCGGCGCCCGCCCCGCCCCCCGCGCCCCGGCCGCCCCCCCCCCCCCCCCCCCCCCCCCACGCCTCCAACCCCCGTGATGAGCATTACCCGCGTTGCGGTAAAAGGTTCACCGCCCCGCAACCGCCGATGGGGTCGCCTGTTAGGGCGCGGCTGACTTCGGCTTCGCCTCATCGCGGACGAACGCCGGCATCGCCGCCCACGCCGCCGGGTCCACATCCTTGCCATGGATGTAAACCCCGTAGTGCAGATGGGGACCGGTCGCCAGGCCGGTTGCTCCGACCCGTCCAATCCGCTTTCCCGCCGACAGCTGGTCGCCGCGGCGCACGAGGACGGTGTCGAGGTGGAAGTACGCGGTCATCACGCCCTGCCCATGGTCGATGATCACCGTTCGGCCAGTGAGGATGTATTCGCCGACATCGGCGACGATTCCCGCGGCCGGTGCATTCACGCTCGACTTGCGCGCGGCCGCGATGTCGACGCCGGCGTGGCGCCACGACGGGACGTTCGCCGCCGCTGCGCTCGTGTCGAGGCCGAATGTACCGCGGGTCTTCATGTCGGGACCGAGGCTGATCGCGCGCGATGAGTCCGCGGCACGATAGTAGAACCGCTCGACGCCGTAGCCGGCGCTGCGCGATCCCTGCACCGGCGCGCTCCACTTCCCGTTCCAGCGCCGTACATCCGATTCTGTCGCGAGCACTCCCCGCAGCGCGCGCGCATCGCGGGCGACGTCGCTCGTCCGCTTGACGAGCGCATAGTGGGCGGAGTCGAGGAACACCAGCTCGCGCCCGAAGTCGTGATCGGCGACTGTCACCTGCCGGGTGATTCGCCCCGCCGGCCGATCGAAGGAAAGCGTGAATGTTCCCGCCGCTTCGTCGGCCGGGAGTGGGACGATCGCGAGCACCCCCTTGCTCACGCGCGCGCAGGGGAGCTGCGCGCCCTTCCAGCTGCATCGGGGGATATCGGATGCGACTCCCTCGGCGAGTGCGAAGAGCACGCCTCCCCGCACCGGGCGCTCGGGATAGAGCGTGACGACCCCGGTGTCACGCGCCGCGCTCGTCGCCAGGGAGTCCGGTGGCGTGGCCGGTACACCACCGCCGGCCGCGGCGGTGTCCGACGATGACGCGCCCGTCGCGGTGGTGACGAGCGTTGTGGTATCCTGCTTCGCGCTCTTGTTGCTGACGACCTCGCAGGCCGTGCTGAACGCGAGTGCGCCGGCGGCGATGACCGACATCACGCGCGCTGACGATGCTGCCGTTGCTCTGGGCATTGGTGGTTTCGAGTTCGGGTGCGTGACGACTCCGGGCAAGAGGGGGGCCATCCAGCCGCGAGCGCCGGCAGCTCCGTTAACGCCAGGCGAGGCGCGACGTCCCATGGCCGTATGCGAGCGAAGCTGAAGAGCGGGTTCCTTGCGGCGGCACTGCTCGCCGCGTTCGGCCTCTTCGTCGCCGGCTGCGCGGCGAGGCGCGGGCCGCCGGCGACCGTCGGCGCGGAGATGCAGGCCGCATCCGCGGCGGCGCGGGAGCTGGACGCGGATGAGCAGGCGCGCCATGCGCTCGACCGCCTCGCTTTCGGGGCGCGCCCCGGCGACCTCGATCGTGTCCGCACGATCGGCGTCGACGCGTGGATCGCGCGTCAGCTGCGTCCCGACCGGATCGCGGAGAACGATGCCGATCGGCTGGCGGATGCCGTCACGGGGCCATTCGTCTCGCCCGCCGACGTCATGCGCGGCGTCGCGCCTAACGGTCGCGGCGACACGACGGCGCGCCGCGCCCTCCGCCAGCGCTATGCCGAAGCCGGACGCGCCGTGCAGAGCGCGCGCGTCGCCCGTGCCGTCGGCAGCGAGCGCCAGCTCCAGGAGACGCTCGTCGATCTCTGGGCGAACCATTTCAGCGTCTTCGCTGGGAAGGG
>JAICUE010000526.1 GCA_025936015.1 Gemmatimonadaceae bacterium | reverse complement strand
TCGAGGACACCATGCCAATCTGGGACCGGCTGAAGTCAGAGCTCGATCGGGCGGGACGCGCCGCACAGGGCGCGCTCGACGAGGGGCGCATCCAGCTCGAGGCATTCCGCGCAAAGCAGCGAATCGACAAGGCCGCACAGGCGATCGGCTACGCGGTCTATCGCGCGAAGAGCGCCGGTACGGAGCTCGACGCCGACAGCTATTCGCGGCTCGCCACGGAGATGGCGGCGGCCGAGGCCGAGCATGCGCAGCTCGAGGAAGATTTGCGCGCCGCGCGGACCGCGCGGGGCGGGCTGGTCGAGGATCCGCCGGCGCCGACCGCCAGCGCGAACCCCAGCTGACGCGTTAGGCAGCGGCATGAAGAGAGCGGCCCGGGATCACCGGGCCGCTCTCGCGCGTTGAGGGCAGTGGCTGGCGAGCCTTGACGCCCCGCGCGGTGCCGGGGAGCTTGTACGCAGCCTTCAATCACCAGCATCCACCGACATGTTGCGCATGATTCGATACGGCGCCGCGCTTCTCTTCGCGTCGTCGCTTGCTTCCTCCATCGCGCCTGCCCAGGCGCGCGACGACCTGACCGCGCTGGCCACCCGCGTCGAGAACGTGGGTGTCACGACACGCGTGCTGATGATCGGTGCGCACCCCGACGACGAGGATTCCGCGCTGCTCGCCTGGCTCGCCGCCGGCGGGCACGCGGATGCCGCCTACCTGTCGCTCACTCGCGGCGAAGGCGGGCAGAACTTCATCGGCGACGAGCGGGGCGACCTGCTGGGCGTGGTGCGGACGGAGGAGCTGCTCGCCGCGCGGCGCATCGACGGCGCCCATCAATTCTTTGCCCGCGCCTACGACTTCGGCTTCTCGAAGAGCGCCGACGAGACGTTAGGCAAGTGGAATCGGGACTCGGTGCTGCGCGACATCGTTTCGGTGATCCGCGCATACAAGCCGCACATCATCATCAGCGTGTGGCAGGGAACGCCCGCCGACGGCCACGGCCATCATCAGGCGGCGGGGATCCTCGCACGCGAGGCGTTCAAGCTCGCCGGGGATTCCGCGGCGATGCCGGGGAGCGCGACGAACGGTCTCGCGCCATGGGCGCCGGCGGCGATTTACACGCTGGTCTTCCGCCGCTCGGCGGCGCCAGTGGCCGGCACCGACAACGTCGCGATCGACGCGGGTGAGTTCGATCCGATCATCGGGGAATCGTACGCGCAGCTGGCCGCGCGCGGGCGCTCGATGCACACGTCGCAGGAGCAGGGCACTCCGCAGCGGCGCGGCGCCGAATGGCACGTGCTGCAGCGCGTGGCGGCGAGTCCGGCTGCGCATTGCGCGACGGCGAAGGCACCGGGGCTCTTCGATTGCGTCGATACGCACTGGACGCGGCTCCGTGCCGGACTCCCGCCACGCAGCCGCGCGGCCCTCGACTCGATCGAGCCGATGCTGCTCGCCGCCCGTCGCGCGTTAGGCGGCGCGGCGACCGGATCGCGCGCGCCGCTCGTCAGTGCACTCGCGAAGCTGAATGCGCTCGAGCAGCGGGTCGCGGCGGCCGCTCAGGCGACGAAGGATCCCGACGCGATTGCGACGCTCGACGTCGCGCTGCGGCGCAGCAGGCGGGCGCTCGCCGATGCGGCGAACGTGGAGATCGATGCGCTCGCGGCGAACGACCTCGTCGCGATCGGCGACAGCGTCGCGGTGCGGCTGGCGGTACGCGCCCGCGACGGCGCGGGGATGCGGGTGACCGGCGTCAGCTTCGCCGGCGCCGACGTCGCCGCGCCGGTGGTTCCTCACGCGGCGGCGAGCCTTGCCCCGGGCGATTCACTCGTCGTCGAGTCGACGCTTGCCGGCGTCCGCGCGACGCAGCCGTGGTGGCTGACCGCCGGTCACAACGGCAATCGGTACGCGGCACCGCTCCAGACCGTCGC
>JAICUE010000166.1 GCA_025936015.1 Gemmatimonadaceae bacterium | reverse complement strand
TCGCCGATCCCGGCGCCTTCCCGTACACTCGCGGCATCCAGCCGACGATGTATCGCGGGCGGCTGTGGACGATGCGGCAGTATGCGGGGTTCGGGACTGCGGCGGAGACCAATGCGCGGTTCCGGCATCTTCTCGCGGCGGGGCAGACGGGGCTGTCCGTCGCGTTCGACCTGCCGACCCAGATGGGGATCGATTCCGATTCGCCGCGGGCGTCAGGCGAAGTGGGGCGAGTCGGGGTGGCGATCGACACGGTCGAGGACATGCACGCACTCCTCGCGGAGCTGCCGCTCGATTCCGTGTCGACCTCGATGACGATCAACGCCACGGCGGCGACGCTGCTCGCGATGTACATCGTCGTCGCCGAGGAGCGAGGGATCGCTCGCGCGAAGCTCGCGGGGACGATCCAGAACGACATCCTCAAGGAGTACGTCGCGCGCGGTACTTACATCTACCCGCCAGCGCCGAGTCTCACGCTCATCGCCGAGATCTTCCGCTTCTGCGCGGCCGAGGTGCCGAACTGGAATCCGATCTCGATCAGTGGGTACCACATCCGCGAAGCCGGGGCCACCGCGGTGCAGGAACTCGCATTCACCTTCGCCGACGCGATCGAGTACGTGAAGACGGCGCTCGGCGCGGGACTCCGCATCGATGATTTCGCGCCGCGGCTCTCCTTCTTCTTCGCCGCGCACAACGACCTGTTCGAGGAGGTCGCGAAGTTCCGGGCGGCGCGGCGGATCTACGCGCGCTTCATGCGCGAGCGGTTCGGCGCGAGCGACGCGAGTGCGCGGCTGCGCTTCCACACTCAGACCGGGGGCGTGACGCTCCAGGCGCAGCAGCCGCTGAACAACGTCGTCCGCGTCACGATCCAGGCGCTCGCCGCGGTGCTTGGCGGGACGCAGTCATTGCACACGAACGGGTATGATGAGGCGCTCGCGCTCCCGACCGCGGAAGCGGCCACGCTGGCGCTGCGGACGCAGCAGATCGTCGCGTACGAGAGTGGCGCGGCGCAGACCGCCGACCCGTTAGGCGGGAGCTATTACGTCGAGGCGCTGACCGCCGAAGTGGAGGCACGGGCGCTCGCGCTGATGGCGCAGGTGGAAGCGTTAGGCGGCGCTGCCGCGGCGATCGAGGCGGGGTTTTTCCAGGAGGAGATCGGGCGCAGTGCGTACGAGCAGCAGCTCCGGGTCGAGGGGGGCGAGACCGTGATCGTCGGGGTGAACAAGTTCGGCGACGACAGTGAGCCGATGCAGATCGCGACCCCGGACTATTCAGCGCTCGAGCGCGAGCAGGCGGCACGGCTGCGCGAGGTCAAGGCGAGACGCGATGGCGGTGCGGTGCAGCGGGCACTCGCCGCGATCGGCGAGGCGGCGGCGACCTACGCATCGGAGAACGGAAACCGCAGTCACGGCGAAAGCTCCGGCGCGGGGGGCGCTTCCGTGGGCGCCGCCGCGACGCGCAGTGCCTCGACGCACCTGATGCCGTTGATCATCGACGCGGTCCGCGAGCGCGCGTCCGTCGGCGAGATAGCGGACGCGTTAGGCGCGGTCTGGGGCCGGTACACGCCTGGCCGTTAGGCAGGGCATCCGCCGGCGCGCACGCCGGACGGCACACGCGCGAAGGGCCCGGAAGGCGATGCCTCCCGGGCCCTTCGTCACTGCATGAGGCCGATCAGTATCCCGGATTCTGCGTCACTTGAGGCGAGACGGTGATCTCGGCCTGCGGGATCGGGTAAATCGCCTGCGTCATCGTCCGGCCCTGCGAGGCCAGATACGGTCCGATCTCGCCGGAACGCTTCATGTCGAACCAGCGCTGACCTTCCATCGCGAATTCGAGTCGGCGTTCCTTGAACACCGCGTCCAGAACCTCCTGGGCCGTGGTGAGGTCGGTGCCCCAGACGTAGGGCGTCGCGCCGGCGCGATTGCGGATCGTGTTGATGTCATCGACCGCTTCAGCCAGCCGCACCCCCATCCGCGCTCGCGCCTCCGCGCGGATCAGGTACATCTCGGCGAGGCGGATCACGTGCAGATCCTCCGAGCCGGCCGTCGTCGCGAACTTCACGCCGTACTGATATTCATCTTCGTCGAAGGCAAAGTTGCGCGTCGCACGGGTGTCGTTGGAGCCGAACGTCTCGTACGGCGCATCCGAATCGTAGGTGGAGTCGAGCTGGTAGCTCTCGATGAGACCCATCTCCGGAGTGATCTCGTAGCGCCCGAGGTAGTAATAGCCGACGAGCTGGTAATCGACCGCGGTGAAGGCGATGCGGAAGATGTCTTCGGAGGTCGGCGCGCCGTCAGCGGTGAAGAGATCACTGTAGCGCGACGCGAGCGCGTAGCGCCCCGAGTTGATCACGACCGTCGACAGTGATTCAGCCGCCGCGTAATTGCCCCGGTACAGCTCGACGCGTGCACGCAATGCCTGCACCGCGCCGACCGTCGCATGCGTCGCGCCAGTCGAATCGGGATCCATCAGTGTTTCCGCCGCGGTGAGATCAGCGAGAATCTGGTTGTAGACCTGGCCGACCGTCGCCCTCGCCGGCGCGCCGGCGCCGCCGATCTCCGACACCGGAGTGAGAACCAGTGGAACGCCCGGGCTGCCGCTGGCGGTGTCGGCCCACGTCTTGACCAGGTCGTGGTACATGAGCGCGCGGAGGAAGCGCGCCTGGCCGACCAGGTGATTCTTGTCGTGGGCGGTCATCCCCGCCACGTTAGGCACTTCCTGGATCGCGAAGTTCGCCCGGGCGATGTTGGCGTAGATCGCGTTCCACATCGCCTCGACGTCGCTGTTGGTCGCACGCAGGCGATTGGCGTCCGCTTCCTGGAAGCTGGTGAACGTGCCCCACCAGAGCACGTCGTCCGACGACACGTCGGGGAAGAAAACGAAGTCCCCGCCGTAGTAGCTACCGTCCTGCAGCCCGTCGTAGATGCCGGCAACCGCCGCGCGCGCACCGGTCGGCCCGACCACGGCCTCCTGGCGCGTCTGCGTGTCCACCGGCTTCACGTTGAGCATGTCCGAGCAGCCCGCCGTGGCGAATGCCGCGACGGCGGCCATGAGCGAAGCGTGCCTGAGAATTGCTCGCATGCGTCTGTGGTGTGTGATGAAGGTCGGCATTACCAGTTCCCCTTGATGCCAAAGGTGAACGTGCGTGCGACCGGATAGGCGTAGAAGTCGGTGCCGAGCGAGATGTTCGCGTTCGACCCGTTGCTGTTGACGTCGGGGCTGTAGCCGCTGTAGTCGGTGAGCGTCAGAACGTTATGACCCGACGCGTACAGCGTCGCCGAGCCAAGACCGACCGCCCGTGCCCACTGCTTCGGCAAGCCGTAGCCGAGCGTGACCTCCTGGAAGCGCAGGTACGAACCGTTCTCGATGAACCGGTCGGAGATCTGCGTCGCGTTCGACGTGCAATCCCAGCTCGCGCGCGGCTGGTCGGTGTGCGTGTTGGTCGGGGTCCAGCGATTCAGCACGTCCTTGAACTTGTTGTCGCGGTTGCAGCCCGCGTCGTCGGCGAATACCCGGATGCCGTTGAAGATCTTGTTGCCGCTGCGGAACTGGAGGAACGTGCCGAGATCGAAGCCATGGAAGCCGAAGGTGTTCCGGAACCCGCCCTCGTACTTCGGGTGCGGCGAGCCCACGAACTTCTGGTCGGCCGAGGTGATCTTGCCGTCGCCGTTCACATCCTCGTACATCGCGTCGCCGGTCAGCGAATCAACGCCGGTGAAATGCAGGGCGTAGAACTCGCCGATCGGATGGCCGACCTCGACGCGGTTGATGTCGTACTCGCCGGTCGAGAACGGCTCGTTGTTGTACAATTCCACGACCTTGTTGCGATTGGCGGCGACGTTGAAATCGCTCGTCCAGGTGAAGCCGCCCGTCTCCGACGTGAAGTTGTTGGTCACGATCTGGAGCTCGACTCCCTTGTTCTGCATCGCGCCGACGTTCTGCAGGATCGTCGTCAGGCCATACTGCGCCGCGCTGATCGGACGGTTGACGAGGAGGTCCGACGTCCGCTTGCTGTAGGCGTCGCCGATGATCGTGATCCGAGAGTTGAGGAATCCGAGGTCGAAGCCACCGTCGTATTCACGGGTGGTCTCCCAGCGGAGATCCGGATTCGCGAGGCTTACCAGTCCCAGTCCCGGTTCCTGCGTGTAGCTCGCGCGCCCGTACCGCTGGATCGACGCGAAGTCGGACGGGATGGCCTGGTTACCAGTCTCGCCGAAGCTGCCACGGAGCTTGAGCGATGAGCTGCCGAACATGTCGCGCATCATCGGCTCGTCGCTCAGGAGCCACGCAAGCGATGCCGCGGGAAAGACACCCCACCGGTTGTTGATGCCGAAACGCGACGACCCATCGGTGCGGATGCTCGCGGTGGCGAGGTACCGGCCGAGGTAGTTGTAGTTCGCACGACCGAAGAACGACGCGAGGTTGTAGCCCGTCCACCCGCCATCGTAGCTCGTCACGTTGGTCGCGGCGCCCGGATAGTGGAACGCCTCGCTCGGCAGTCCTTCGCCGCGGAGATAGTTGCTCTCCCATCCGTTCCACTCGGCGCTCGATCCGGCGGTCAGAGACACCTTGTGATCGCCGAAGTAGGGAACCTCGTAGTTGGCAAAGCCCTCGACCACATAGCGCGTCGCCGACGTGTATGCCTGGCGCGCGACGCCTTCGACGGTGGATGCGTACGAGCCGCTCACGCCCGGCGACTCGTAGCGGAGGTCGCGCCCGTCGAGCACGTCCGCGCCGAAACGGCCGTTGAGCTGCAGTCCGGTCGTCAGGTGATAGGTGGCTTCGACGTTGCCGAGCGCGCGCAGCGTCCGCGTGTTGATCGAGTTGAATGCCGCGATCGCAACCGGGTTCACGTACGCGAGGGGACCGCTCGGCCGGCGACCCGTGAACGAACCGTCCGGGTTCCTCACTGGAAACATGGGCGACAGTGCGATCGCGTTCGCGACGACGCCTTCGATGGTGTCGTCGTTCTCGAACCGCTGATGCGATTCCCGCGTCAGCCCGACGGACGTCTTGACGCTCAGCCGGTCGGTCGGGGCGAAGTCGAGGTTCAGGCGCCCCGAGCCACGGCCGTAGCCCGACCCGATCGCGACGCCCTTCTGGTCGAAGTACGAACCCGATGCGAAGTACTGCATCTTCGCGGCGCCGCCGCTCGCGCTCAGGTTCATGTTCGACACCGGCGCCGTGCGGAAGACGTCGTCCTGCCAATTGTTGTTGATCGTGTCGGACACTCCCGGCGTGCCGAAGTAGTTGACGCGGTAGCCGTCGTTCAGCGCCGCCTCGTTCATGTAGGTGAGATACTCGGTCGAGTTCAGCATGTCCCATTGCTTGGCGACACTCTGAACGCCGCTGTACATGTCGAAGTTGACGCGCGCCCGGTTTGCCGATCCCCGCTTCGTCGTGACCATCACGACGCCGTTCGAGCCGCGCGACCCGTAGATCGCGGCGGCCGCGGCATCCTTCAGGATCGTGATGTCCGCGATCTCGTCGGGGTTGAGCCCCGTCACGCCGCTGATGTCCTGGCCGCCGACATCCAGCTGCGAGACGCTCTCCCGGATCAGCGGGATTCCATCGACGACGTACAGGGGCTCGTTGCTCGCCGTGAGCGACGCCGATCCGCGAATGCGAACCGTCATCCCGTTGCCGGGATTACCAGCGTTCTGCGTCACCTGCACGCCCGCCGCCTTGCCCTGAAGCGCCGCCTCGACGCCGGCGACCGGGGTGTTGACCAGGTTCGCACCGGTCACCGTCGACACCGCGCTGCTGACTTCAGCCCGGGTATCAGTGCCGTAGCCGACGCTGACGACTTCTGAGAGCACCGCCGCGGCCTGCGGCATCGTGAAGCTCTCCTCGACGCTGGCGCCGTCGGCCAGCGTCACAACGCGCGTTCTCGGCGCGTAGCCGATGCGCTGCGCGCGAAGCGTGAAGGTACCCGCATTGAGCCCACGCAATGCGTAACGACCCGTCACGTCCGTGATCGACCCGCGTGTCTTTCCGACGACGGTGATCTGGACGGCCGGTACCGGCCGACCGGAGGCGGAATCGGTCACCACTCCGGTGATCGACGCAGTGCCCTGCGCCGCTGCCAT
>JAICUE010000251.1 GCA_025936015.1 Gemmatimonadaceae bacterium | reverse complement strand
GGTGCCGAGCGTGCCCTTGTACTTCCGCTGATTGGTCCCGTACGGCGGGATGATGATGTTGCCGCCAGCGGCGATCTCCTTTCCCTCCGCGACTTCGATGGGGACGACGCGGCCGTCGGGATATTTGTTCACGACGTCGTTGCCTTCGACGGTGATCGTCGAGCCGTCGGACGCGGGGATTTCCTGGCCGCGCTCGAGGCGGACGAGGCCGAGGTGCTTCTTCTTGGCCATCTCGACATAGTGCCAGTCGGGTGGGACCCAGACTGGATCGGCTTCCTTGCCCTGCACGACGAGCCGGCCGCGCGGCGTTTCGAACTTCCAGTGAGAGCCGCCACCCTCGTGGTCGAGCTCCTTCCCGCTGCCGGTCGCGACCTGGGTAGTGAACAGGGTCTGATTTCCCTGCTTGTACCAGAGGCGATTCTCGGCGATGGAGACGACGATGTAGGGGCGGTCGCCGGGTGCCTCGTCAGCGCTCGAGAGAACTGCCTCGAGGGTATCGCTCGACGCGCCGACGCTCTTCTTCACATCCTCGAGCGTTTCGAGGGTGTGGTTGAAGACCATGCGCGTGACATCCCGCTCGTAGCGCGCTTCAGCCGTGTGTGTCACCAGGAGCACGCTTGCGGCGGCGACGACGATGACGCTGGCGATGAGACCCCAGGCGATCCGGCCGCCGTGTCGGAAGAATTCGAAAGCCATGGTTGTCAGTACAGGTAAACGGTACGACCGGGGGTCAGGTTGGGCGCGATCGCGTTGATGTCGGCAGCGCGCGCCCGGATGCTACCCGGCAGAATGTAATTCGGATCGGCGAGCGGGCCGACGGTCGGCAACGAGTATATGACCGTCCCGCCGTTGAGGAGGATTGCGCTCGGGCCGAGAGCGCCCTTGACCGATCGATCAGCGGGAATTTCGAGGCCGCGGTCAGTGTACACCCACTTCGGGATCTCCCAGCTGGCGCCGTCGTCGAGCACCTTCTCCACGGTGCGCGCTCCGCGCGGCGGGGACATGCGGACCGTGTCGGGTCCTGAGCCGATGATCTTGGCTGGCGCGACTTCGACCGGCATCTCGCGAAGCGTTGCTCCTTCCTGTTCGAGGACCATGCGACCCGAATCGACCGACACGGAGACGTGCAGCTCCTTGTCGCCCTGCGCCTGACGCTTGATGAGGGCGACCGCGACCCGGAGCTTATTCTGCTCGGTCGCGATCACGCCGTCGGCCTGCTTCTTCTCCGCGTCGCTCATGCCGGACCGAAGGCGGGCGACCTCGGTGGTGTAGTAGCGGTTCTTGTAGATCAGCCACGCGTCCGCCGCGAGCATCACCAGGAGCGCGACCGCCATCGTGGCAAGGATTCCCGGATACGCGTGACGGAACTCCGCCCAGCGCGGGCGGCGGCGCTCGCCGCCGGGCGGCGGGCCGTTGGGCGCGTTAGGCGGCGGCGGGGGCAGCTCATTCGTCGGGATGTGGAGCGGCGTCTCGTGGCGAGACGGGATCGCCGGCGTCCCCGGTTGGTCGTTTGCTTCCATGATCATTCAGGCAGTACTGCGGTCCGGCTGCGACGATCGCCGCGTTCGGCTCGACGTGACAGGGTGTGTGGCATCCTGCACCGCGCCGTCAACGACCGACGATCGTGAGGAGCTCGAGCACCGGGATCCCGACCGGTTCGCTGCGACCAGACCGGACGCGGGCTGTGATGATGGCCTTCGCGAGATCGGGTATTTCGCGCGCAGTCGCGGCGAGCGAAGGCGGAATCGCGAGATAAAGGAGCGCATTCTCACCCGACGGTCCCTGGGCGAGGAGGTACGGCTCCTGGTCGGTGAGTCCCTTGCGAAGCGGATCGGCGATCTGGTGCGCGAGGACCTCGACTTCCCAGTGAACGAGCCGGCCCGTGACCGCGTCGGGATCGGCGCGGAGGTCGGCCGCGCTGAGCGCCCCGCGGAGCGCGGTATCGGCGACTGAGAGGTCGGCTTCACGTACCCACCCTTCGACCTGCACCCGCACCCAGCCCCGCTCGCGACCGGTGACGGTGGCGCGAGCGCCGGGGCCTAACGTTCCAATGCGTTGGCCATCGGGTGATGCCGCCACGCCGGTCTGCACCGTCGGCGTGAGGACAAAACCATTGCGCGACGTGTCGGGGCTGACGTCGGCGACGGAGCGATCAGCCGCCGACGCGGGTGTCGATGCGGCGTCGGCGCTTGGTTGCCGAGCCGCAGGTGCAGCAGCCGATGGTGCAGTCGCACCCGGCGCGGCGCCGATCAGCTTCGACTGCATCCAGCCGGTGCGACGCACGTGCACCCAGGCGCCCTGGCGCTCCACTTCGTTCAACCCCATCCCGCCGCGGAGTTCGGCGACGATCGAGCCGGAAGCACTGGGTGCTGCACGGAGCCGCACGCTCGCACCGGGCTTGACGGTCAGTGGAAAGGAATCGTGTGCGGCTCCGAGGAGTGCAGCGGCGATCCAACCATCGACGGTCGCCTGGACGTAGCCGCCACGCGCGGCGGAGGTGGCGAGCGTCGCGCCCTTGTGCACGGTTGCGACGGCACGGCCGCCGGCGGCAGCGAGAAAATCGGCATCTCGCAACACCACGCTCGACGTTGTGCCCTGCGCGTCAGCGCGTGTCGCACCAGCTCCAAGGGCGACCACTGTCAGGAGGAGCGACAATCCGCGACACATGGCGCTGGAGCGCGAGCGGAAATGTCGCGCGTCGCTGTGGGGGGGGATACATTTGAGCACGTCGACTTCGATTATACCACGCAAACGCGAGAGAGCATAGATGGCGGGGAGAGTCAAGCGGCCGGTGCTGCTGGTGGTACTGGACGGGTGGGGATATCGCGAATCGCGTGAAGGAAACGCGATCGCAATGTCGCGCACGCCGACCTGGGACGCGCTCTGGAAGCGCGAATCACGGACGCTGCTCGAGGCGTCGGGCCTCGCTGTGGGACTGCCCGAAGGCCAGATGGGCAACAGCGAAGTCGGGCACATGAATCTCGGCGCCGGTCGCGTCGTGATGCAGGACCTCGTGCGGATCACGCAGGCAATCAAGGACGGCTCGTTCTTCGAGAACCCCGCGCTGGTGGAGGCGTGTCGTCGCGTGAAGCAGAGTGGCGGGACGCTCCACCTCCTCGGCTTGATCGGAAAGGGCGGCGTCCACGGCGTGGACACGCATCTCTGGGCATTGCTCGATCTCGCCGAGCGGCAGGGGGTGAAGCAGGTCGCGATCCATGCGCTGATGGACGGCCGCGACACCCTGCCCAAGTCAGGACTCGGCTACATGCAGGAAACGATCGCGCACGCGAAGGGACGGGCGCGCGTCGCCAGCCTTAGCGGCCGCTACTTCGGGATGGACCGCGACAAGCGTTGGGATCGCACCGAGAAATTCTATCGTGCGGCAGTCGATGGTACGGCGCGCCCGGTGCGCGATCCGGTCGAGGCGATCCGCGCGGCGTACGACTCCGGGGTCACCGACGAATTCATCGAGCCGGCGACGGTGGTCGACGACAACGGAGCGATCGCGCCGATGCACGACGGCGATGCGGTGATCTGCTGGAACTACCGGTCGGACCGGATGCGGCAGATCGTGCGCGCGCTGACGCTCCCCGACTTCGACGGTTTCGATGTCTCGAAGCGGCCCGCACTCGATGTCGTGACGATGACGCAGTACGACCAGACCTTCGACTTGCCGATCGCGTTCGCACCGCAGTCGATGGCGAAGATCGTCGCCGAGGTCGTGAGTGCGCGCGGGATGACGATGTTCCGCACCGCCGAGACGGAGAAGTATGCGCACGTGACCTATTTCTTCAACGGCGGGGTAGAACCGCCGTATCCGGGCGAGGAGCGTGAGCTCGTCCCGAGCCAGAAGGTCGCGACGTACGATCTCGCACCGGAGATGAGCGCACACGGGGTGACCGATGTGCTCTGTGGGGCGCTGGCGAAGAACGACCACGATTTCATTCTCTGCAACTACGCGAACGGCGACATGGTCGGGCACAGCGGCTCGCTGCCGGCGACGATCAAGGCGTGCGAGACGGTGGACGAGTGCCTGGCGCGCGTGGTCGCGGCGGCGGAGAAGGCGGGCGCTCGGCTGATGGTGACAGCGGATCATGGAAACTGCGAGATGATGATCGACCCGGAAACCGGAGGGCCGCACACCGCGCACACGACGAATCCGGTGCCGTTCGTCGTCGTCGATCCGGATGGGGATCGCCCGCTGCGACGGGGCGGTGCGCTGTGCGACGTGGGACCGACAATTCTCTCGATGCTCGGCATCGAGCGGCCGGCGGAAATGACCGGCATCGACCTCCGACAGGACGGAACACGCAAGTGAAGCGAACGACGCTAGTGGCGACAGGAATTTTCTCGCTCGGATTGCTGGCGGTGGCCGCGCCCCTCGCGGCGCAGGTCGGCTACGATCCGGCGAAGAGCCCATATCACGATGTGCCGTGGCGCCAGGGACTGACGCTGGTCGGTGGCTGGTACAACGCGGCGATCGACCCGGCCGGCGTCGCGCCCCGCAGCGCTCCGATGTACGGGCTGCGCTACGACCTGCAGCTCGCGGGTCCGGCGCAGCTCACCGTGCGCAGCGTTGCGACGACATCGAAGCGCCATCTGCTCGACCCGCGCCAGCCGAAGGCAACGCGCTTCCTCGGCGAGGTGGACGCGCCCCTGCTCTTCACCGACGTCGGGATCACGTTGAACCTGACCGGCCAGCGGAGCTGGCATTCGCTGGTGCCGCTGGTGCAGTTCGGCGCCGGGGTCGCGTCCGACCTGAAGCCGGCGTCGGACGTTGGCAACTACAAATTCGGTGGGACATCCGGCACCACCTTTGCACTTTCGTTCGGCGGCGGCGTCCGCTATGTGCGGGGCGGTAGCCTGAAGCGGTGGGTGTTTCGCGGAGCCGTGACAGAATCCCTGTTAGCGATAAAGTATCATGTATCGTTCATCTGGACGGTTACGACG
>JAICUE010000475.1 GCA_025936015.1 Gemmatimonadaceae bacterium | reverse complement strand
GCGCGGCGTGACTCGGAACACTCGCGCGCTCCCGCCGCGCGCCCTACTTTCCCGGGATGACCGCAACCGCCACTACCACGGCGCCCGTACCGACTGCCGGCGTTCGCGCCCCCGACTTCGCGCTGCAGTCGACCTCCGGCGGCACCGTTAGGCTCGCCGACTTCCGTGGAAAGTCACCGGTGCTGCTCGCCTTCTTCCCTCTCGCCTTCACCAGCACCTGCACCGCCGAGCTCTGCGAGTTCAGCGAGAGCTTCGACCAGTACGCTGGCAAGGGTGCCGCGGTCCTTCCCATCAGCGTCGATTCCGTCCCGACGCTGAAGGAGTTCAAGGCGAAGCACTCGATGAAGACCGACCTGCTCAGCGACTTCAGGCGTGAGGCATCGCGCGCCTACGGCGTGCTGCGCGAGGACACGTTCTTCTCCGAGCGTGCCTACTTCCTGGTCGACCGCGATGGCGTCGTGCGCTGGTCGCACGTCGAGTCGAAGCTCGGCGACAAGCGCTCGAGCAGCGAGCTGCTCGAGCATATTGCTGCGCTTGGCTGATCGCGTCGCGCCGCGACCGGCCTGACGCGCCGCGCACCGCGCCCGCTCCACTGACGTGGAACCGCTCGAGCTGCTCGCCCGCGACGACAAGTGGTCGTTAGGCTGCGGTGATGGCGCGATCTTCGCGCCGGCCGCGCCGCTCTGGCTCGACGTCCCCGGCTTCTGGGACGGAGGCACGATCTACCAGACGGAGATCGTACCGTTGTTCACCGTCGCGGTGCTCGACGAGGAGGGGAAGGAGCTCGCGCTCAAGCTGCAGTCGCGGCGTTGGACACCGGCCGAGCTCACGCTCGAGTATCGCCTGTCCAACGGCGTCACCGCCACCGAGGTTCGCACCGTCCATCCGGGCGGCGTCTTCATTTCCGAGTGGCGGCTGCGCGCCCTGCGCACCGCGCGTGTGCAGCTCGTCGCCTGGACGGCGCAGCCCGACGGGCGGGCCGACGCGTTAGGCAGCGACTGGCCGGGCGCGATCCGCATCGAGCGGCCAGCCGCCGACGCCGATGGCCGGGCGACGCCGGTCATCGTCGAGCTCTCAACGACGGGGTCGCCGAGCAGCTGGGGCGCGTACGTCGGCGCGACGGCCCAACCGCAGCCGCGATGGGCGCAGACACAGTTCCCCGAACGCTGGCGCGGCGAGGGACTGCCGCGCGAACTGCGCGTCCCCCGCGATGCAGCGGGTGGCACGTTGATCGCCGCGGTGCACCGCGCCTGCCTGGTCGGCGGGAACGGCGCGTCGGCGACGTTCGCGATGCGCGTCGTGCCGGCGCGGGCAGATCTCGCGCCACGGGAAGCGGCGCAGCCGGCGACGGGCCGCCAGGGAACGTTAGGCGGCGTCAGCCGCCGGCGCTGGGACGCACTCCTCGGCGCGGCCCCGCTCTTCCGCTGCTCCGATCCATATCTCGAGACCTGCTACTGGTATCGGTGGTCGGGGATCTGGCTGAACGCGATCACGACGCCGGCCGGCGCCTATCAGGAACCCGTCCTGTGCGAGGGACCGGGCGAGCGGCACATGCCTCGCGCGGCGGCGATCGGCACCGCCGTTCGCGAGCTGCGCTGGCTCGACGATCGGGCGCGCGCGCGCGGGTCGTTGCGCGCGTTTCTCGCGCGCCAGTCGGCCGACGGAGCGCTCCCGGCGCGCATCCCGCTCGACGCGGCCGGCGCCCGCGGCTGGGAGCCCGCGCCCTGGGGTGAGGCGCTCGCCGCGCTCGATGCGAGCGCGCCTGACGATGCCTTCATCGCCGAGGTGTATCGCCCGCTCGCTCGGCACGCTGAGTGGCTGGTGCGCGAGCGCGATCGCGACGCGACCGGGATGTTCGACGCCTTCGCCGATCCGGCCGCATCGGAGGGCTCGCCGCGATTCGCCGGCCGCGCGTTAGGCAGCCCGCTCAAGGCGATCGATGCGACGGTGTGGGGGTACACGCTCTTTCGGACCCTCGAGCGGGTCGCGACCCGCGCCGGCGCGCCGGACGAGACGCTTCGCTGGCGCGTCTTCGCCGAGCGAACGCTGCGCGCCGTGCGGGAGAAGATGTGGGATCCGGGCGAGGGACTCTTTCGCGACTTCGACGTACGCACCGGCGAGCGATCGCATGTCCGCGCGGCGGCCGGCTTTCTCGTCTATGCGACCGACCTTGCCAACGCCGATCACCTCCTCGGACTCGAGCGAAACCTGCTCGACCCCGACCGGTTCTGGACCGCGTTCCCGGTTCCGTCGGTCTCGCTCGACGACCTCTCGTTCACGCCGTACGGCGAGCGCGGAGGCGAGGGAGACCCGGCGCCCCGCGGCGGACGGGCGATTCCGTTCACGACGAGCGGGGTGATCGACGCGGCCGCCCGCGCCGCGGTCGCCTACGCGCCGCACCTCCGGCCTAACGTTGCGACGCTGCTCCACCGCTTCGTCCGCCTCCT
>JAICUE010000577.1 GCA_025936015.1 Gemmatimonadaceae bacterium | reverse complement strand
CCGGCCGCGATGATCGAGAGCGCGCCTTCACCGTTCGTCCCGTTGCGCCCGTCCTGCTTCTCTTCCTTGAAGATCGCCATGTCCCTACTGCCTCGGTTGCTGAATGAGCGTCAGCGGATCGACCGCTGCGTTGTCCTTCCGTACCTCGAAGTGCAGGTGCGGCGCTGTCGAGCGGCCCGTGTTGCCGGAGAGTCCGAGCACGGTCCCGATCGAGACGCGGGCGCCCTGCCTAACGCGAATCTCGCTGAGGTGACCGTAGCGCGTTTCGTAGCCGTGCGGATGCGCGAGGCGCACCATCTTCCCGTACTCCGGGGTTTCGCTCACTTCGACGACCAGCCCGTCCCCTGCGGCACGAACTTCGGTTCCTTCCGCGACGGCGATGTCGAGCCCCGGGTGAGTTGCGCCGTACTCCTGTCCGCTCCCGACGCCGCGCGTCACGAACCCCTTCGCGTCCAGCGGATAGCGGGTGGGGATCGTCATCGTCACGGTGTCTGCTGACGGTATCGCCGCGGGAGCAGCACTGGCTGGGAGCACGGGCGCCGGAGTTCCGGTCGAGGCGGCGCGCTGTGCGGGTGACGCGCCGAGCATCGTCTGCACCTGCTCATAGCGCTTCTGGAGCTGGCCAAGCGTCATTTGCAGAGTGTCGAGCCGCTTCGCGTCGACTTCCATGGTCGCCAGCCGGCGGGTCAGCAGCGGCACGCGGGCAGCCTGGACCGCGAAGAAGATGAAGACGAGGGCGAGCACGCTGGCGATCACCATTCCGGTCCGCGAGAGCACGAATCGGAGCAGCCGAACGCGGGTAGGGCTGAGGACGATGGTGCGGTTGGCCAGCCCGCCCTCACGCTGCACCTGGATGATCATCGATCCGGCGTGCGGCGTGTAGATGTTGCCGTAGCCCTGTTTGCGTTCGTTCGACTCGGTCATGCCGCCTCGCTTACCTCATCGTTCACATCGTGTCGCGACTCGCACCGAGCAGCAGATCGAGAATCCGCTCGAAATCATCGCCTGAGTAAAAAGGGACGCGCAACTCGCCTTTGTGTTTCCCGGAGAGGGCGATGTGAACATCTGTTTGCAGGTGTTTCCGCAGCTGATCCTCGATGCGGCGGACCTCGGCTGGACGAGTATCGGCCGACCCGTTTGCCTTCGTTGGCTTCTTCGTTCCCTCCCGAGCCATTCGCTCGACGTCGCGAACGGTCAGCGCTCGTGCGACGACATCGCGTGCCGCCGCGGTCATCGACCGCTCGTCAGGGAATGCGAGCAGCGCGCGCGCGTGGCCGAGCGTGAGCTGCGATTCGGCCACCATCCGCCTGACGCTAGCGGGGAGGGCGAGGATGCGCAGGATGTTCGCGACCGTCGACCGGTCCTTGCCGACCATGTCGGCCACTTGCTGCTGTGTCATCCCGAACTCATCGAGCAATCGCTGATAGCCTTCGGCCTCCTCGAGCGGATTGAGGTCGGCGCGCTGGAGGTTCTCGACGAGCGCCAGCGTGAGGGCGGTTCGGTCGTCGATGTCCTTCACGACCGCCGGGATCGCGGTCCAGCCCAGCGCGGTGACTGCGCGGAGCCGT
>JAICUE010000169.1 GCA_025936015.1 Gemmatimonadaceae bacterium | reverse complement strand
GTACTGGTGGCGCATCAACGCGTGGTCGGAGATCAGCGCGATGATCGCCAGCTTCGTGATGGCGCTCTGGCTCTTCGGCAAGCTCTCGTGGATCGGACTCGTCCCACCGGCGTACGCGACCGGCGACTCGGCGACCGCCACTGCCTGGCGAATGATCCTCACCGTCGCGGTGACCACCGTCGCCTGGCTGGCGACGACGTTCCTGACTGCGCCGGAGCCGAACAGCATTCTCGACTCGTTCTACGAGCGCGTGCGTCCCGGTGGCTACGGCTGGCTCCCCGTTTCGCGGCGCCTGGGGTACGGCCACGAGCAGATTCCGGGCGGCGCGCTGGCGTGGACGAACTGGATTGCCGGAATCATCGCGGTGTACGGAACACTCTTCGGGATCGGGAAGTTGGTCTTCGGGGAGACGCTGACCGGCGTCGTGATGATCATCGTCGCGGTGGTCGCGTTCGCCTGGATCGCTCGTTCTTTCGGCGGAGGTGGCGGCGAGTCGGTCAACTCCGGTCGCGCGGCGCCCGTGCCGGAGCCTGTCCCGGGGGACTGAGCGAAATTTTCACTCCGGACGACGGCTTCGTTTCTTGAAGCCCCGCTCGTCCGTCGCTATATTGATCAGTTGATGCTCCCGCGAGGCTCGCGGGGTCACGAACAGGAGGATTTTCATGAGCGCAGTGCAGCCGGAAGTCGTGCTCTCCGTGACCGAGGTCGCGGGTGCTGAAGTGAAGAAGTTCATGGACGCCGAGGGCGTCGATCCGAACGTCGGCGGACTGCGCGTCAGCGTCCAGCCCGGCGGTTGCAGCGGCTTCAAGTACGGTCTCCTCATCGAGGACCAGCCGGCGGAGGACGATTTCGTTCTCGCGCAGGGCGACTACCGCGTCTTCGTCGATCCGTTCTCGGCGCAGTATCTGAGCGGAGTCACGATCGACTACGTGTCGTCGATGCAGGGCTCGGGCTTCACCTTCAAGAATCCGAACGCTACTGGCGGCTGCGGCTGCGGTAGCTCCTTCACCGCCTGAAGTCGACTATGTCACGTCCGGTTTCTGGCGTCCGCGCGGACGCCGGTGCCGTGCTGGAGGCCCGCGACTCGACTCCGAGTCGCGGGCTTTCGACTATCCCGCACGCCACCACTGTCACCCAGGAGCGCATCCGCACCGTGGTCGTCGATGACCACGAGGGGATCGCCCGGCTGGTCGCGAACCGCATCGCGACGCTCATCCGCGAACGTCAGGCGGCAGGCGAGCCGGCGGTGCTCGGCCTCGCCACCGGCTCGACGCCGATCGGGGTCTATCGCGAGCTGATTCGGATGCACGAGGAGGAGGGCCTCAGCTTCGCCAACGTCGTGACCTTCAACCTCGATGAGTATTTCCCGATGTGGCCGGACAGCGTGCACTCCTACCATCGCTTCATGTGGGAGAACCTGTTCGAGCACGTCGACATCGATCCGAAGAACGTGCACATCCCGCGCGGCGACATTCCGCGCGGGCAGGTCGACGAGGAGTGCCGCCGTTATGAGGACGAGATCCGCCGCCTCGGCGGGATCGACTTCCAGATCCTCGGCATCGGCAAGACGGGACACATCGGCTTCAACGAGCCGGGCTCCGGGGCGGAAAGCCGCACGCGCATCGTCACGCTCGATGCCGTGACGCGCCGCGACGCCGCCGCCGACTTCTTCGGCGAGGACTTCGTGCCGCGTGAAGCGGTGACGATGGGGGTCGCGACGATCCTCGAGGCGCGGGAGATCGCGATCATCGCGACCGGCGAGCACAAGGCGTTCATCGTCAGGCGCGCGGTCGAGGGCGACGTCGACGTCGAAGTCGCGGCGACGTTCCTCCAGGGCCACTCGAACACGACGTTCTACGTCGATCGCGCGGCAGCCGCCGAGCTGACCCGGATCAAGACGCCGTGGCTGCTCGACGAGGTGCAGTGGACGCCCGACCTGACTGTCCGCGCCGTCGTCTGGCTGTCGGAGACGACCGGCCGCGCGATCCTGCACCTGACGCAGCGCGACTACGCCGAGCACAAGATGTCATCGCTCGTTGCGCGCTACGGAACGCCGGGTGCGGTGAACGGCGAGACCTTCAACGCGTTAGGCGCGAAGATCCGCGGCAAGAGCAAGCTGCCGCGTGGGTTGCGGACGATCTGCTTCTCGCCGCATCCGGACGACGACGTCATCTCGATGGGCGGGATCCTCCGCAAGTTCGTCGAGAACGAGAACCACATGACCGTCGCCTACATGACGAGCGGCAACATCGCCGTCTTCGATCATGACGTGCGCCGGTATGTCGACTTTCTCCAGCGGCTGGCGCACAACGGCCTCGGCGACGCCAAGGTCGCCGATGCCTGGGCGAACAAGGTTCGCGCCTTCCTCGACAGCAAGAAGCCCGGCGACGTCGACATCCCCGAGGTGCTCGACATCAAGCGGATCATCCGCGAGGCGGAAGCGGTGAGCGGCATCGAGACGATCGGGCTGAGCGAGGCAGCGGCGCGGTTCCTCAACCTTCCCTTCTACCAGACGGGAAAGGTGCGCAAGGACTCGGTCGGGCCGGCCGATGTCGCGATCGTGCGTGCGCTGCTCGAGGAGATCAAGCCCGAGCTGATCTTCGTCGCCGGCGATCTCTCCGACCCGCATGGCACGCACCGCATGTGCAAGGAAGCGATCGACATGGCGCTCGTCGAGTACGCGGCGGCCGGCAATCCGCGGCCGGAGATCTGGCTGTACCGGGGCGCGTGGCAGGAGTGGCCGATCACCGAGGCGACGTGGCTCGTCCCGATGTCGCAGGAGGAGCTTCGCCTCAAGATCCAGGCGATCTTCAAGCACCAGTCGCAGAAGGACTCGGCGCCCTTCCCGGGCAGCGACGACCGCGAGTTCTGGCAGCGCGTCGAGGCGCGCAACAAGGACACCGCCGCGATTCTCGACCGCCTCGGACTGGCCGAGTATTTCGCGATGGAAGCATACGTCGTCGAGTAGCTCAAGCCTCTCGACATGACATCGAACTTCGCGGCGATCGACCTCGTCGTCCTCCTCGCGTACCTCGCCGGGACGACGGCGTTAGGCATGTGGGTCGGTCGCCGCCAGCGCGACGCGCGCGACTACTTCGTCGCCGACCGCGCCATCCCATGGGGCGCGGTCATGTTCTCCGTCGTCGCCAGCGAGACGAGCGCCCTCACGTTCATCTCGATCCCCGGACTGGCGTGGGCCGGCAACCTCGGCTTTCTCCAGGTTGCCGCCGGCTACATCCTCGGCCGCATCGTCGTCGCGAACACCTTGCTGCCGCGCTACTACGAGGGGGAGCTGGTGACGGCCTACACGCTCCTCGAGAAACGCTTCGGCCTGACGACGCGCCGCTTCACCTCGATCGTGTTCATGGTGACGCGGGCGATGGCCGACGCGGTGCGCGTCTTCGCGACCGCGATCCCGATCGCGCTCATCCTCGGCTCGTCGATCCGCCGCGAGCTGCTGATGCCGGTCGCGATATTGATCCTCGGGGTGCTGACGATCATCTACACCTACCGCGGCGGGATGAAGGCGGTGGTCTGGACCGAGATCGTCCAGGCGACGGTGTACCTCATCGGCGGGATCAGCGCGGTGGTCCTGATCGGCCATGCCGTCCCGGGTGGCTGGAGCGCAATCATCGAGACCGGGCGGGCTGCCGGCAAACTGGATGCGATTGATTTCAGCACGACGCTGTCGAAGCCACACACCGTCTGGGCGGGGCTGATCGGTGGCGCGTTCCTATCAATGGCGTCGCATGGCGCCGATCAGCTCATCGTGCAGCGCTTGCTCTCGTCGAAGAGTCTGCGCGATGCGCAGAAGGCGATCATCGGGAGCGGGATCGTCGTCTTCTTCCAGTTCGCGCTCTTTCTGATGATCGGGGTCGGCCTATGGGCCCTCTTCGCCGGGCGCCCGTTCGCCGCGCCCGACTCGGTGTTCCCGACGTTCATCGTCGAATACATGCCGCACGGGTTGCTCGGACTGATCGTAGCCGCGATCGTCGCCGCGACGATGAGCACGCACTCGGGAGCGATCAACTCGCTCGCCGCGTCGGCGCTGCACGACATCTACCTGCCGATCACCGGGGACCGCCCGGACAGCGCGCGCGCGCTGCGTATGGGCAAGCTGTTCGCGCTGGGCTGGGGTGTCGTCCTCACCGCCGGCGCGCTGATGTTCCGCGAGAGCGGGACGCCGGCCGTCGTCGTCGCGTTAGGCATCGCCTCGTTCACCTACGGCGCGCTGCTCGGCGGCTTCTTCCTCGGATTGTTCGTCCACCGGGCTCGCCAGCGGGACGCGATCACCGGGATGTCGATCGCAATCATCATCATGGCACTGATCGTCTTCTCGAAGCAGTTCATCGCGGCGTTTCCCGGACTGGCTGGCCCGCTGTCGCCGTTCACCGGGATCGCCTGGCCGTGGTACGTGCTCATCGGGACCGTGATCACCGTCGGGACTGGCTGGCTGTCGTCGCTCTTCGGTCCGGCGCGCGTGGTCGGCGCCGGTCCTGAAGCGGCGCGTCCCGAGCGCGTCCCATGAGCGCGATCGTCGTCGGCGTCGATGGCGGCGGCACCAAGACTCGCGTGCTGGTCGCCGACGAGTCGGGCCGGACCGTCGGGGAGGCCGACGGTCCGGCGTCGGCCGTCCGCCCCGGCCAGGCCGATCACTCGGCGACGGTCATCGCCGAGACCGTCAGGCGAGCGTTAGGCGACGCCGAGCTCGGACTGATCGTCCCGCGCGTGCTCTGCGTCGGCGTGGCCGGTGTCGGCCGCGAGCCGGAACGCCAGGCGCTCTGGCAGGCGCTCGCAGCGCTGGAGATTGCCGACGAAGTGCTCGTTCACGCCGACGCGACGATCGCGCTCGACGATGCGTTCAACGACGGCGTTGGGGTCCTACTGATCGCGGGAACGGGCTCGGTTGCGTTCGGGCGTGGTCCGACCGGCACCATCGCTCGCTGCGGCGGCTGGGGTCCCAACATCGGCGACGAGGGCAGCGGCGCGTGGATCGGCCGGCGTGCACTGTCGGTCGTCACGGCGGCGAGCGACGGCCGCGAGCCGGAGACCGCGCTGACCGGCGCGATCCTCACCGCCGCGCAGGTCAACGACGTGAATGACCTGATCGGCTGGGCGGCGGCGGCGACGCCCGCGGCACTCGCAACGCTGGCTCCGGCGGTGATCAGCGAAGCTGATGCCGGCGACCTCCGCGCGAATGCGATCCTCAGCATGGCGGCGGAGGAGCTCGTGCTGCACGTCCGGGCTCTCGCCCGCCAGCTCTTCATGGACGAACGCGCGGCGGTGCCGGTCGCGCTCACCGGCGGGCTGCTCAAGCGCGGCACGCCTCTCCGCAAGCGACTCGAGCAGCGGATGAAGAGCGCGGTCCCCGGTGCCCAGGTCCAGGGCACCGAGGTGGACGCGGCGCGCGGCGCCGTCCGCGACGCGCTGCGGGTGCTCGCCGGCGAGTCAGCGCGCGCCTGACGGTCGTTCGCCGGGCACGCGGCCGCGGCCGCGCCTAACGCTCGCCTGACTGGCGCGCCGGCGCTGCGGGTTGCGCCCAATCCGGCGCCGTCGCCGCGCGCCCGCCGGGATAGGGCACGGTCGGCCCCTTGATCGCCGCCCAGAGCACGCGGTTGAACTGATCGTCGTCGATGCGGTCCTCGCCGCTGAAATCGAAGTGCGACGATTCACGGGTGCCGACGCTGCGCGCCGGTGTCCGCTCGTCGAGCGAGACCGGCGGCACGAGCGCGGTGTACGGGGTGAGATCCGGCGTGTCGCGCCAGATGTCGCGCAGCGGCGAGCCGTAATGATCGAACTGCGACAGGGATCCGAGCTTCAGGAGCTCGGCGATCGTCGCGATGACGTCGGTCGTGTTCGCCCAGCGCCGATGCAGGCCGCCGCGCGCCCACGGCGAGACGACGAGCAGCGGCGAACGATGCGAGTCGACATGGTCGGGCCCCGACTGGGCGTCGTCCTCGAGCACGAACACGACGGTGCTCCGCCAGAACGGCGTGTGCGAGAGTGCGTCGATGACCCGGCCGAGCGCGAGGTCGTTGTCGGCCATGTCCGCCCGCGGGGTCGGCCGGCCGGCCCGGGC
>JAICUE010000159.1 GCA_025936015.1 Gemmatimonadaceae bacterium | reverse complement strand
GATCGCGTCCGTCCGACCGCCGACCGCGTGCGCGAGGCGTGGATGAGCATCATCGGCGCGGAGATCGTCGACGCCCGCGTCCTCGACCTCTGCGCCGGCTCCGGCGCGTTAGGCCTGGAGGCGCTGTCGCGCGGCGCCGCGGTCGCCGAGTTCGTCGACACCAGCCCGCGCAGCCTGCGGGCGCTGCGGGAGAACGCCGAGTTCCTCGGCGCCGGCGACCGGGTGATCATCCATCGGGCGGACGCGGTGCGATTCGCCGGCGGGCTCGCGGCCGGTGCATTCGATGTCGCGTTCGCCGATCCGCCATACGGGTTCGGACTCGCGGCGCAGATCGCTTCGGCCTGGCTGGCGACGCCGTTCGCCGGTGTGCTCGGAGTGGAGCACGGATCGCGCGAGGAGATGCCAGACGGGGGAGAGAAGCGGCGATACGGCACCACTGCCGTGACATTCTACCGGAAGGGCGACTAGGGACGAGGGAGCGGTTCCGGGTTTTACGCGCGGGGTTTGCTTGGGTTGTGGTGCTCGGAGCACTCAGGCAAGAGGAAGCACCCGCGCGTAGACCGCGGAACTGCTCCCTCGTCCCTCGTCCGTCGTCCCTCGTCGAACAAGGAACGAGGAACAAGGAACGAGGAAACTTGCCCATTCTGGGCTGCTGTTTACCTTCCCGCCCATGTCAAAAGTCGCGATCTATGCGGGGACCTTCGATCCGATTACGCGGGGCCACCAGGACCTGATAGCCCGGTCGCTGACCTTCTGCGATCGGCTGGTCGTGGCGGTGGCGTCGAACTCGTCGAAGGCGCCGCTGTTCAGCGCGGAGGAGCGCGTCGCCCTGGTGCGTGAGGTGGTTGGGGCCGATCCGCGCGTGGAGGTGCGGCTGCTCAAGGGGCAGCTGCTCGTCGATTTCGCGCGCGAGGTCGGGGCGACGCTGCTCATTCGCGGACTGCGCGCGGTGAGCGACTTCGAGTACGAGTTCCAGATGGCGCTGATGAATCGGCACCTCGCGCCGATCGAGACGGTGTTCATGGTGCCGTCGCTCGATACGACCTACATCAGCTCGAGCATCGTCCGCGAGGTCGCGCGTTATGGCGGGAAGGTGGATGACCTGCTGCATCCCGCGGTGGCGGCGGCGCTGCGGAAGAAGATGGCTGCCCGCCCGCAGCCGGACTGACGCGCGGTCGTGAGCATGCAATTCATAGCGGACGTCAGGCATCGCGCGGCGCGTGAGCGGCGGCGCATTGTGTTTCCCGAAAGCAGCGACGAGCGCACGCTCGCGGCGGTCGCGGTGCTCGAGGACGAGCGCATCGTCGAGCCGGTCCTCCTGCTCGACCCCGCGCGACCGGAGACGCACGCCAGGGCGCGTGCACTCGGCGTCGAGACGATTGACATACGCGATCACGCGGAGGCGACCGCGCAGCGGTTGCTCGAGCGTCGCAGCGCCAAGGGGCTGACCGCGGCGATCGCCGAGTCGCTGGCGCGCGACACGCTCTACGCGGGCGCGGCGATGGTCGCGCGCGGGGAGGCCGACGGCTCGGTCGCCGGTGCGGTGCGGACGACGGCCGACGTCCTCCGTGCCGCACTCTGGTTGATCGGTGCGGCGCCGGGGGTGTCCACGGTCTCGAGCGCGTTCTACATGGTGGTTCCACCATTCCGCGACGCGAGCGAGGAGACGCTCACCTTCACCGACTGCGCGGTGGTCCCCGCGCCGAGCGCGGAACAGCTGGCCGACATCGCGAGCGCGGCGGCCGATGATCGCCGCGCGATTGCCGGTGACGAGCCGCGCGTCGCGCTGTTATCGTTCAGCACGCGCGGCAGCGGTGCGGGTCCGTCGGTCGAGCTCGTGCAGGAGGCGACGGCGCTGCTGCGGTCGCGCCGGCCTGACCTCGCGGTGGACGGAGAATTGCAAGGTGATGCCGCGCTGATCCGGCAGGTTGCGGAGCGGAAGGCGAAGGGGAGTGCGGTAGCGGGGACGGCCAACGTCCTTGTTTTCCCCTCGCTCGACGCTGGTAACATCGCCTACAAGCTGGTGCAGCGGCTCGCGCATGCGAGCGCGGTCGGACCGATCATTCAGGGGCTGGCAAAACCGTGCAGCGATCTCTCGCGCGGCGCCGTTCCGGATGACATTATCAATGTGGCGGCGATTACCGCGCTGCAGGCGGGCCGACGGCCGTAGAAGAGCAGGACATGCTGGAGTAAACGCCGGGCAACCTGCCAGGCCAGATGACCACGCGGGGACCACCCCGCCGGAGAGAACGGGGCCATGAGCTTCTCGATCAAGAAGCAGGGAGACATCGTCGTGGTTGACGTAGAAGGTCAGCTCATCGTCGGTAACAGACAGGAACTGAAACAGAAAGTCCTCGACGAGCTGGAAAAGGGCGAGAAGAAGTTCCTGATCGATTTCAGCCAGACCGGTTACATCGACAGCTCGGGGCTCGGTGTCCTCGTGTCGCTGTCGAAGAAGATTCGCGAGCAGGGTGGGGAGCTGCGGCTTGCCAACCTCAATGACGACCTGAAGACGCTGTTCGAGCTGACGAAGCTCGACACGCTGTTCCAGATCGCGGATACGCGCGAGCGCGCGCTCGAGAGCTTTTAGCGCGCATCGGAGCCGCTGACGCCGGCGATCGTCCTGCACACGCGGGGATTCGCGAGTGCCGCAGGTGGTTCGGCCGAGTGGGTGAAGGCAGACAGGAAACACGATTGACGGGCGCAGTGCGGCGGAGTCGTCGTGCTGCGCCCGAACCGTGAGCGGGGTCCATGAGCCAATTCTTCCCGTCGAGCGGCGATGCGGCCGCTCCCCTCGGAGAGCTGCGCATCGCTCTCCAGGTCGAGATTCCGAGCGATGTCCGCTACATCGAGCGCGTCGTCGAGATCGTTCGCTCCCAGTGCGCGGCGGTGCTTTTCGCGCCGCGGCACTGCGCGCTCAACGTCCCCGTCGCGCTCAGCGAGGCGCTGAGCAACGCGATCCTCTACGGCAACGGCGAGAACCCGGAGAAGTTCGTCCGCGTCCGCGCCCAGGTCGACGATACGCAGCTCGTCCTCGAGGTGGCCGACGAGGGGGGCGGCTTCGACATCGCGCAGGAGACCTCCGATCCAACCTCGCTCGACAACATCGAGCGCGAGGATGGCCGCGGACTGTTCCTGATGCAGCAGCTGATGGACAGCGTCGAGCGATTCGACGATCACGGCAACGTCGTCCGCCTGACGCTGCGGCGCGCCTGAGCTGACGCCGTCGACGTGCGCGTACCCGAATCGAGCCTGACGCGATGAAGGAGCTGGACACCGTCCTGGCTGCCTTCCGCGAAGCGACCGGATGCGAGGCAGCGGTCTGGCTCGAGTCGCCTAACGGCCGGCTGGTGGCGACCGCGACGTCGTCGGCCGGTGCGTCGCCGCCGCCCTTCCCGCCATCGAGCGCCGAAGGACCGCGGCGCGTGATCACCGCCCGCGGCGAGCTGCTCGTCGTCGCGATCCCGGGACCGCGCACCGCATGGCTGGCGATCGGTCCGTGCGGCGGGGGGACGCCCGAGCTCGACGCCTACCGGCGCTTCCTCCTGCCGGTCGTCACGCAGTACCTGCAGTCCGCACTCGAGGTGGAGCACGCGGCAACCGAGCTCGCCGAACGCTACGAGGAGATCAATCTCCTCTATACCATCAGCGAGATCCTCGGGCGCGCCGTCACCCTCGAGGAGACGGCGGTGACGATCCTCGAGGAAGTGTCGGCGACGGTCGGCGCGCGCCGGGCGTCGATTCTCGTCCACGACCGGGTGACCGACACGCTGCAGGTGGTCTCAGCGTTAGGCCTGGTGGCCGCCGAGGCGCCACCGATCGCCGTCGACGACCAGTGCTCGGTCTCGGCGCTGGTGTTTCGCGAGCAGCACCTCCGGATCGTCGAGGAAGGGGAGATGCTCTGCGACGCGGAGCGTCCGTACCGGAAGGGCGCGATGATGTCGGTGCCGATCATGTGGACGTCGCCAGCCGGGGGCAGCGAACCGTTAGGCGTCGTCAACCTGTCGGGCCGTCACGGCGACCAGCCGTTCACCGCCGGCGACCAGAAGCTGATGGCGGCGATCGCGACCCAGATCGGCACCGCGATCCAGAACGCGCGCCTGGTGCGCGCGTCGCTGAACCAGCAGAAGCTCGTCCAGGAGATGCAGCTCGCGCACGACCTGCAGATGAAGCTCCTCCCGCGCGGCGACGGCGTCGCCCCGGAGGCGACGGTCGACGCGCGAGTGATTCCGGCCGAGAGCGTCGGCGGCGACTTCTACAATCTCTTCCGGCTGGGTGAAGGCCGGACGGGAGCGATGATCGGCGACGTCTCCGGCCACGGCTACCGCGCCGCGCTGATCATGGCGCTGACGATGAGCGCGAGCGCGATCCACGCCCAGCGCACCGCCGACCCCGCGCAGACGCTCGACGCGCTCCTCCATTCGATCAGCGAGGAGCTGGAAACGACCGAGATGTACGTCTCGGTGTTCTACGGGGTCATCGATCCGGCGGCGGGGACGCTCCGCTACGCGAACACCGGGCATCCGCACGCCTTCGTGATCGGCGCCGACGGCGCGCTCGAGCGGCTGCCGGCGCTCGACCCGCCGTTAGGCATGGTGACCGAGTCGCCGCGCGCGCTCGAGCGTCCGTGGGCGAAGACGAAGGACATCCTCCTCCTCTTCACCGACGGGATCAGCGATGCCCGCGACCGCGCCGGCGACCGGCTCGGCGAACAGCCGGTGCTCGATATCGTCGTGCAGAACCGCGCCGAGGCGCCGGACGTGATCGTCGAGCGCGTGTTCGACCTCCTCCGCCAGCACATGGGTGACACGCCGAAGCGGGACGACCTGACGCTCGTCGTTCTGCGCAGCTGAACGCGGCGCAGCATCGTGGCTGAATACCCGCAGGCCCGCAAGCGTTATGGCCAGCACTTCCTCACCGACCCGCGGATCCTCGCCCGGATCGCCGACGCGCTGCAGCTGACCGGGAGCGAGACGGTCGTCGAGATCGGCCCGGGGCGTGGCGCGCTCACCGAGTACCTGCTGCGGAAGGCCAAGCGTGTCGTCGCGATCGAGATCGACCGTGACCTCGTGCCGAAATTGCGCGATCGGTTTGCCGATGCTCCGCTCGAGATCGTCGAAGGGGACGTCCTCGAGACCTCGCTCGCCGCCGCCGCGGGAACGGACGATTTCGTGCTCGCGGGGAACGTCCCGTATTACATCACGACTCCGATCCTCTTTCACGCGCTGCAGCGCCCGCGCGCGGCGCACGCAGTGTACCTCGTCCAGCGAGAGGTCGCCGAGCGGGTGATCGCCGCCGCGGGCTCGGAGGAATACGGTGCGCTCTCGGTGAACGTGCAGGCATTGGCGCGCGCCGAGATCGTGTTCCGCGTTCCGGCGGGCGCATTCACTCCCGCGCCGAAGGTGGAATCGGCGGTCCTGCGAGTGACGCCGCTCGAACATCCGGTGATCGAGCCTGATGAAGAGCTGCACTTCCGCAACCTGGTGCAGAGCGCGTTCGGCTTTCGCCGCAAGCAGATGCGGCGCGTCGTGCGAACGATCGCGTCGGCGACGGTCGAGCGCGCCGAGTCGCTGCTGGCGGCCGCCGCGATCGAGCCCGAGGCACGCCCGGAGACCCTCACCGTCGCGCAGTTCGCCGCGCTGTCGCGCGCGATCCGCCTAACGCCGAACCAGCCTGGAACATGAGTGACCGATCATGGACGCCGATCACCCTCGGCGCCGACTATCCCGCCCCGGCAGGCCCGTATTCGCCCGCGGTCCGCGCTGGCGATTTCGTTTACGTGTCGGGGCAGGTGCCGCGCGACCCGCGCACCGGTGAGCTGCTCGGCGCGACGATCGAAGAGCAATCCGCGGCAACGCTCGCCAACCTTCGTCGCGTGCTCGAGGCAGCGGGCGCGCGGATGGAAGACGTCGTCGCGGTGACGGTGTACCTCGCCGACGAGGATGATTGGGGGGCGTTCAACGCGGTGTACCGGACGGTCTTTCAGGCGCCGTTTCCGGCGAGAACCGTGGTCGGGGCGGGACTGAGAGGGGTGCGCATCGAAATCAGTGCGGTGGGATTCCTCGTTCCTCGTTCCTAGGTCTCGTTCCTCGTTCCTCGTTCCTCGTTCCTCGTTCCCGATTTACCAGGGACGAGGGACGAGGGAGTAGTGCCGGGGTTCACGCGCGGGTTCTTCCCTTTTGTGTAGTGCTCGGGAGCCAACGAAGCACCAGCGCGCAAAATCCGGAACAGCTCCCACGTCCCTGGTCCCGCGGCAAAGAGTTGCGGTCGAGAGCTGATCGTCTCTAGATTGTCATGCTGCCCATGTCCGT
>JAICUE010000465.1 GCA_025936015.1 Gemmatimonadaceae bacterium | reverse complement strand
CTCCCCCTCACAGCGCGCTCCCTCTTTGTGACCAGTCTCGCTGTGCACGCGTCGTTCGAACGCTACCGTCCCGCCGGGCGCGCCTTTCGCGTGCCTTCCGCCCAGATCGGCAGCGCCTCGTCACGTCCAATGCCCTACCTCGAGTACGACCACCAGACCCGTGCGCTCGGCCCCGGCGTCCTCTCCATCGGGAGCGGGACGGAAGCGTCGTGGCGCATCGTCGGGCGCGACCTGATGCCGCTGCATGCGATCGTCACGCTGCTCCGCGACGGCAAGGCGCACGTCGAACCGGGAAGCGCTGCCTCGACGATCACTGTCAACGGCGCGGAGCTGCCTGACGGCCGCGGGACGCTCAGCTTCGGCGACGTCCTCCAGATCGGGACCGCGCGCTTCAACTACCGGCAGTTCGCCACCGACGAGAGCACCACCGGCCGGCCCGGCTACCTCCACGACACCCGCCGCGGCCGCGTCTACACGTTAGGCGACGTCACCGAGATCGGGCGCGACGTGAAATGCGCGGTCAACCTCCAGGAGCCGGAAGTCTCGCGCGTTCACGCCGAGATCCTCCGTGGACCGGAGGGCGGCTTCTCGGCCAAGCCGGTCGGCAGCGCGTACACCCTCGTCAACATGAAGCGGCTGAACGCGGCCACCCGCCTCCACGAGGGCGACGAGGTGACCGTCGGGCGAACGGTCTTCCGCTTCACCCTCGAGCCGCCCTCGTCGCTCCTCGCGATCGGCGCTCACCCCGGCGCCGGCATGGACAAGCGCGCCGCGAAGATGCAGACGATGTTCGTCGGCACCGTCCAGGCGCGCGACATGATCAGCCGGAAGGAGCAGCGGAAGTACCTGAAGATCATCGCCGTCGTCGGCGCGGTGGTGCTGGTCGCGATCCTCGCCGTCAGGCTGTTCGTGCGTTAGGCTGCTGCCTAACGCATGAACTTGAGCCCGACCACCACCAGCACGACGACCACGACCGCCGCGGCGAGGATCATCCCCCACGGGAATCCGCGGCTGTCCTCGTACTTCGGCCGCTCGCCGGTGTTCACCGCCTGGTTGCTCATCGTCGAGCGACGGCTCCACTCCGCGGTCGCCGGCGCCGGGCTGTCGGCCAGCTTCACCCCGGCCGGCAGCGGTCCGCGAACGAACAGCAGCGTGCTCTGGCCGATCCCGATCTTGTCCCCGGGCTCGAGCACGCGCGGCGCCGAGAGTCCGTAGCCGTTCACCGTCGTCCCCGCCGATCCCATCGAATAAAGGACGTGCGCGCCCGCCTCGCTGCGGACGTCGGCGTGGAAGCGCGACACCTGCGGATCCTTCACGACGACGATGCTTGCCGCGTCGCGACCGACCGAGACCGAGCGCCGGGCCAGCGGATAGGCGACCCGCGCCCGCTCGTCGACGAGATACGCCTTGTCCGTCGAGGGCTCGGCCGGCGGCTTGAGCGACGACGCGTCCCGTGCATAGACGAACCGCGCCGTCCCGGCGGCGATCGTGTCGCCGTCGGCGAGTGGCAGTGGGCGCACGCCGAGCTGGCGCCCGTTCACGAGCACGACATTCTGCGTCGAGCACGACTTGACCGACGCCTGGCCGTCGCTGCCTAACGATACGATGAAGTGGCGCGCCGAGAGGTCGGCCCCGCCGAGGCGCCACGTCGCCGCCGCGCCGCTGCCGACGATCGTCTCGGCATCGTTCAGCTCGTGAATCGTCCCACCAGTTTCCAGCACGGGCATTGGTACCATCCTCCAGAGCACACGAGAGTCGCCGCCGGTCATCGCGGGGGATCACGGATGAAAGCTGATCGGTGCTCCGCTCCCCGTCCAGCGCGCGCACGCGAAAAATTCCGTGGGCGCTGCGTCACCTTTCCCTGCCGCTGCTCGTCGAAGAAGGCGGCTGTTTCCCCGAGCGCCGCACGATGTTAGCGTGACGCACACCGCGCTTGCACGATCGTGTTTTACGTCGGACGAGCCGATCGTCCGCTCAGCCTTCTTCGATGTCGCTCGCAGGGAAGTTCCGCCTGACGGTCGTCGCGCTCCTCGGCGCCGCCGTTGCCGCGTCGTGTCGCGACCGGCAGAAGACTCCGACCGCGCCGCCGGCCGACACTGTTGCCCAGCTCGATACGCAGACCACGACGGTCGTGCAGCCTGAGCCCCCGGCGCCAGCGCTGTCCCCGCTCGCCGACTCGATCGCCGAGCGACTCGTCTTCCCCCCGCGTGGCCAGCTCTGGTTCACCGCCGCCGCCCGCGGCAAGCGAATGCTCGTCGACATCGGTCGTGTCGATCTCGACGTGAAGAAGGAGCCGCGCGCGAGTGCGTTCGTCGAGGCGGTCACACGCCTCTCGCCGATCCCGATCGGGGCGCGCTTTCGCCTCAGCGGGCCGTGGGGCGCGGACAGTGCCGTACTGAAGGAATTCTCATCGTGGAATGGCCGCATCGTCGGCGTGCTCGAGGTCGCGCCGCGGGTGGACTCGCTCGCTCGCGCCATCGAGCCACTGCCGGCCGCCGCCGCGATCACCGACTCGGTCGTCCCCTCGGTCACCGACAGCTGCCAGCGCGACTCG
>JAICUE010000383.1 GCA_025936015.1 Gemmatimonadaceae bacterium | reverse complement strand
GGTACTAAATACTTTCCCGGCCACCTCGGCCCGCCGGAAGCAGGAACCGGATTTCGGTGCCGCCGCCGGGCGCGCTCTCCGCCTCCACCCGTCCGCCGTGCGCGTCGATCGTCTGCCGCGCGATCGCCAGCCCGAGCCCCGTCCCACCCTGCTTGTACGTCACGTACGGATCCCAGATCCGCGCGAGGCGCTCGGCGGTCATCCCACATCCATTGTCCCTCACCGCGACGACGACCTCGCCGTCCTCGCTGTCATTCCGCGCGACGCGAACGTCGATCTCGCCGCCGCGCGGGCATGCTTCGACCGCGTTGATCAACACGTTCGAGAGTGCCCGCGCCAGCGCATCGTGATGCCCTTCCACCATTGGTACGCCCTCGGCGACGTCCACCGTCAACGCAACGTTAGGCGGCACCGTTGCCCGCGCGGTGTAGCGCGCCAGCTCCCCGACGTCCACTGCCGCCCGGGGTCCCTCCGGTAGACGACCGAACTGCGCGAAGCTCTTCGCCATCTCCTCGAGCCGCCGCGATTCGACCGCCAGCACCTCCACCGTCTCCGCCAGCTCCGGCCGCACGTCACGCCGCAGTCGCTCGACGGCGAACCGGATCGGCGTGAGTGGATTCTTCAACTCGTGAGCGATCTGACGCGCTGTCTCGCGGAACGCTTCCGCGCGTTCCGCCTCGATTGCCGTTCGCCGCCCGAGCTCCAGCTCGCGCGACATCTGTCGCATTCGCTGGCGAAGCACCTCGAACTCCGGTGCTCCCCGTCCCGCCGCCGTCTCCGGCAACGCCTCACCCTTTCCGATTCGCTCCGTCCAATCCACCAGCTCCGCCAGCGGACGTCCGAGCTGCCGGCTGAGGTGTCCCGCCACTCGTGACGCGAGGAAGACGAGGATCGCGACCACGGTGAGCGACACGACCACGACGACCGGGAGTGCCCGCTGACCGACGTATCGGAAGCGCAGCGCCTGCTCGAGCGATGCCTGCAATTCCTGCTCGTGCGCTGACATCGCTGCCTGCTGCGCCGGCGTCAGCGGCGCCTGGCGCGCCGCCGCGATCGCTCGTTCACCCGTCGCGGCAACCCGGTCCCAGGCCGGACTCGCGCTGAAGAACGGAATCGCCTTGCCCATCGCACCCGCCCAGAGCAGCGTGAGTACGACGGTTGGCACGACCGCGAACCCGAAGAGGATCGCTGATAGCCGGGCGCGGAAGCCAAGTGCACTCGCGTGTGAATCGTTCGACGTCTCGCTTCCGCTCGCGCCCTCGTTCCCGGCCGCACTCCCGCTCGCCCCGTCCCCGACGAATGACCCCACCAGCTTTCCCCTGTACGACTGGTCGATGACTCTGTTTCGTATCCCGATCGCGCCGGTCCGCCGTCTGCGTCCAAGATAGGCGCCAGCCCTCCATCCCGCACGTTCGCCTCTGGTCGCACCCATGAAGCATCACACCGACTACCTCACCTTCAACACCCGCGCGCGTCAGGAGATCATCGACATCACCGACGACGTCGAACGCTGCCGCGCCTCCGCGAAGATCACCGAGGGAATGGTGCTCGTCTCGGCGATGCACATCTCCGCATCGGTATTCGTCAACGATCACGAGCCGAACCTCTGGGGCGACATCCTTCGCTGGCTTGACGAACGGATCGCGCCCTGGGACGCCGGTCACTATCGCCACAACTCCGGCACCGGCGAAGACAACGCCGCGGCCCATCTCCGCTCCATCACCATCGGCCATGAAGTCATCGTCCCCGTGACGAACGGCGAGCTCGATCTCGGCCCCTGGCAGAGAATCTTCTACGGCGAGTGGGACGGCCAACGCCCCAAGCGGGTGATCCTCAAGGCGATGGGGGAGTAGGAACGCCGCTGTAAGCCGTAAGCGGCAAGCAGTCAGCGAACGGCGCAACCGCAGCATCGCCAACGCCGCCCGTTTCCTGCTTACAGCTTATCGCTTATAGCCTTAGCCCAGCTTGCGCCTCGCGATTCCCGCCCGGCGCGGCTACATTGAAGGGCTCACCTGTCTTTCATGAATGGAGGTCGATGTCGAACGTCTGGACCCTGGACCACGTCTTCGCGACGCGTGCGGATACGCACCCGGATCGAATGCTGCTGGTCGCTGGTACCCGGACGCTGACCTACGGACAGGTGCAGGCGCGCGCGACGGCACTTGCCGCCGCGCTCGCCGAACTGGGAGTCGGCAGCGGCGATCGCATCGCGATCAACCTGCCTAACTGGCCCGAGTGGATAATCACCCTCCTTGCTGCATCGCGGCTCGGCGCGGTGATCGTCCCGGTGAATCCACAGCTCAACTATCACGAGCTGAAGTACCAGCTCCGCCATGCCGAGGTCTCCATCGCGGTCACGGCGGAGCGCTTTCGCGATACGGATTATCTCCAGCTGTTCGAGGACCTGATCGCCGAGCTCCCCGACCTGCAGTATGTCGTCACCGTCGGGAAGGAAGAGCTCTGGTACGACGACCGGATCTTCCAGTTCGAAGACCTCGTCTCCAGTGGCGAGGGACGCCCGGTGCCGGTCGCGCTCGACCTGCACGACGACACCACCTTGGCGATGATCTACACGTCAGGGACGATGGGAAAGCCGAAAGGCGTCTGTCTCTCCCATCGCAACATCGTCGAATCCGCGGTGCACAGCTGCGAAGCGATCGAGATCGAGCCAAGCGATCGCGTCCTCATCGCGGTACCGCTCTTCGCGGTGTTCGGTATCAGCGCCGCGATCGGCACGCTCGCGGCGGGTGCGACGATCGTGCTCCAGGAAACCTTCAATGCGGCTGACGCCATCGAGCTCATCGCCCGCGAGAAGATCTCCCTGCTGCACGGCGTGCCGACGATGTACCACCTGTTGATGCGCGAGCCGACCTTCGATCCTGCCCGCTTTCGTCACCTCCGTTCCGGGGTGATCGGCGGCAGCTCGGCGGATGCGGAGATCGTTAGGCGCATCCGCAAGTGGTGCGACGTCCAGATCGCCTACGGCCTCACCGAGACGGGGCCGACGGTCGCGATCACCCGCTTCACCGACCCCGAGGAGAAGCGCGCCTCCACGGTGGGACGCCCGCTCCCGGGCGTCGAAGTCCGTGCGGTCGACATCCGCACTGGCGCGCTGCACGGTCCCGAAGCTGTCGGCGAGATCGCCGTTCGGGGCTACAACGTCATGCAGGGCTACGCCCGCATGCCAGGCGAGACCGCCCGGTCTTTCACGCCTGAAGGGTACTTCCTCACCGGTGATCTCGGAATCATCGACGACGAGGGATACCTGCGCGTCGTGGGACGCAGCAAGGACACGATCATTCGCGGCGGATATCAGATCTATCCGCGCGAGGTCGAGGATCAGCTGCGCGCCCACCCCGCCGTCGACGACGTCACCGTGATCGGCATCCCGCACGAAGTGCT
>JAICUE010000344.1 GCA_025936015.1 Gemmatimonadaceae bacterium | reverse complement strand
GAAGCGGATGTCCGGCTTGTCGATGCCGAGCCCGAACGCGTTCGTCGCGACCATCGCGCGCATCCCATCGGCCATGAAGCGATCCTGCGACTCCCGCCGCTCCGGCGCACCGAGCTTTCCGTGATAGAGCCCGACCGGGTAACGGTCCTTGAGCTGCGCGTGCAATCGCTCTGCCTCGCGCACCGTCGCGACGTAGATGACGCCGGTTCCCGTCGCCGTGTCGAGTATCTCTTCGACGGCCTTGTCCTTCACCCCATCGTTCACCGTGCGACGCACCTCGAATCGCAGGTTAGGCCGGGCGAAGCCGGTGATGGTCACGTGCGGATCGCGCATCCGCAGCTGGCGCGCGATGTCCTGTCGCACTTCCTCGGTCGCGGTCGCCGTCAGGGCGAGCACCGGCGGCCGGCCGAGCCGCTCGACGATCGAGCCGAGGGAGATGTAGTCGGGTCGGAAGTCGTGCCCCCACTGGCTCACGCAGTGCGCCTCGTCGACGACGAACAAGCTGACGGTCCGCGTCAGCAGCCGATCGAAGAACTCGCGGTCCTTGAATCGCTCCGGCGTGAGGTAGAGAATCTCTCCCTCACCCTCGAGCACCTGACGCCCCGTCTCCCGCGCTTCGGCGGTGCTGAGATGCGAGTGCATCGCCAGTGCATCGACACCGGTCGCGCGCAGCTTGTCCTGCTGATCCTTCATCAGCGCGATCAATGGACTGACGACGATCGTCAACCCGGGCAGCATCAGCGCCGGAAGCTGGTAGATCAGCGACTTCCCAGCGCCGGTCGGCATCACGACCAGTGCGTCGCGCTTCTCGAGGACGGCGCGAATGGGCTCCCACTGGCCTGGCTGAAATGCATCATGGCCGAAGCGCTCGTGCAGGATGGCGAGCGCTGCGGCTCGGGTTGTCGACCGAGTCATGGGGCGACCGAAAGCAGAAATCGTTCCCCCGCCGCCGTCCCCTCGGAATCCGCAACAGCCCATCGCGCCGGACGCTCCCGCTACCTTTCGACGTGACCGAGAACACGATCGACCCAATCATGATTCGCCGCGTACTCGCCCGCGCGTCCACCCCGGCGCGAGGCCGACGCTGATGCCCGAGATCTACCTCGTCTGCACCCCCGGCCTCGAAGGACTGCTGTCCGCCGAGGCGCGAGCGTTAGGCCTTCGCGTCCGCGGCCACGAGCCGGGTGGAGTGACGGTGGACGGCGACCTGGCCGATGTCGTTCGCGCGAACATCGGGCTGCGCACCGCGAACCGCGTCCTCGTTCGCGTCGCGTCGTTCCGGGCGACCGCGTTTCACGAGCTCGAGCGCAGTGCGCGCCGCATCGCGTGGGACCGCTTCATCGGGTCGGGCGCGCCTGTCGTCCGCGTTCGCGCGACCTGCCGCAAGTCGAAGCTCTATCACTCCGACGCGGTCGCCGAACGCGTACTCGGCGCGATCGAGCGCGTGACCGGAACGAGTGATAACACGCCGCCGCGAACAGCGGCAGCACCGGCGAGGGCGAAGGTGCCGGATGCGAAGGGAAAGAAGCGCGATAAGCGCGGCGGCGCGGAAGACTCGCGCTCCTTCATTCCCGCCGGGACGAACAGTTCCGCCAGGACCGCCGCCGCTCGCGCCGCAGCAAGGAAGTCGATCGCGGCAGCCGCCGAGAAAGCGGCGGCGCGCGTAGCCAGCGAAGCGTCGGACGAGAGCGCAAGGGCTGCGCAAACCGTACTCGACGCGGCGACGCGGACCGCTGGCGAGCGTGACAGCACCAGCGATTCGGACGATGAGCACGACGAGGGCGCGGGCGCACAGCTCGTCCTGGTTCGTTTCTTTCGCGACGAGTGCACGATCAGCATCGACAGCTCGGGAGCACTGCTGCATCGCCGAGGCTATCGGCAGGCAACGGCCAAGGCGCCGCTCCGCGAGACGCTCGCCGCGGCAATGCTGCTCGCGAGTGAATGGACCGGCGACGCGCCGCTCGTCGATCCGCTCTGCGGCGCGGGAACGATACCGATCGAGGCCGCGCTGATCGCGCGCCGTATCGCGCCGGGGCGTGCACGAGGGGAGCGCGGCGAGTTCGCGATCGCGCACTGGCCGGAGCTCCCGCATGGGGAGATCGAGCGTCAGGTCGAGGCTGCCCGCCGGAACGAGCTCGCGTCGGCACGGGTACCAATCGTCGGATCCGATCGCGATCCCGGGGCGATCGATGCGTCGGTCGCGAATGCCGAGCGCGCCGGCGTGACCGCCGACGTGCAGTTCGTCCGGCGCGCGCTCTCCGCGGCGGAGCCGGTCGGTGAGGCGCCCGGACTGCTCGTCGCGAACCCGCCCTACGGCGTTCGGCTCAACGAGGGCGCGGACGTACGAAACATCTACGCCCAACTCGGAAAGGTCGCGCACTTCTCGTTTCCCGAGTGGCGCGTCGGCGTTCTCTCGCCCGATCGCGCCCTCGATTCACAGACGCGGCTCCCGCTTCGCCAGGCATTCGAGACATCGAACGGCGGGATCCGCGTCCGCTACCTCGTGACGCCGGGCGGGCAATCCGGAACGGCGAAGTAAACACAGTTGTTCACCCAAAGCGCCCGTTGGCCGCGTGGTTTCGGCAACGGGCGCTGCGGTATCAAACTTGTAGATAGGGCGGGGATGGTTCGCGCCGCGGCGCGACGAGAATCTGCGCAGTGCCGGCGGGGCCCCGAAGCGGGCCGACAATCGTAATCCCGCACCCGTACCATCAGTTCGTGCGCCGCGGCTAGTTGCTGCGCGCACTTTGTTGTCGCCACCATTCAGTCAGGAGTACTCTCGTGGGAGTCGGAGATCGTTTCGACGCCGCTGACGACGAGTCGAACGGCCAGGGCAACGGCAGTCGAAAGTCGAAGACGCGGAAGACCACTCGCAAGGCTGCGCGCTCGTCCGCCGCGCCCGCTGCGCTCGGTTCGGCGGTCGCGGATCCCGCGCGTCTCCCGAGCGACCGCTACGGCGATCGCACCGACGGGCGGGACACCGCCCTCCGCGCGCTGCTCGACGGACTGCACGAGATCGAGGACGGACACTTCGACGTCCGCCTGACGCCTAACGGCGATCCGTTGATGGCCGAGGTGGTGCTCGCGTTCAATCGCGTCGCCTCGCGCAACGAGTCGATGATCGACGAGATGCAGCGCGTGAGCAACGCGGTCGGTCGCGAAGGGCAGATGATGGAACGGGCGGAGCTTCCTGATGCCGCTCGCGGCGGCTGGGCGCGCGGACTCGCCGCCCTCAACTCCCTCGTCGCCGACCTGACGCAGCCGACCACCGAGGTCGCCCGCGTGATCCGCGCGGTGGCCGAGGGTGACCTGAGCCAGAAGGTCGAGCTCGAGCTCGAGGGGAAGGCGGTACAGGGCGAATTCTGCCGCATCGGGTCGACGGTCAATCGAATGGTCGACCAGCTCAACGCCTTCGCCAGCGAAGTCACCCGCGTCGCCCGCGAGGTCGGAACCGAGGGACGGTTAGGCGGTCAGGCCAACGTCCAGGGAGTGAGCGGCACCTGGCGCGACCTCACCGACTCGGTGAACGGGATGGCGAGCAACCTGACGAATCAGGTGCGAAACATCGCCGTCGTCACCACCGCGGTCGCCAACGGCGACTTGTCGCAGAAGATCACCGTCGAGGCGAAGGGCGAGATTCTCGAGCTGAAGAACACCATCAACATCATGGTGGACCAGCTCAATGGCTTCGCCAGCGAAGTGACGCGCGTCGCGCGAGACGTCGGAACGGAAGGACGCCTGGGCGGTCAGGCGAACGTCGAGGGTGTGAGCGGCACCTGGCGCGACCTCACCGATCCCGTGAACGGCATGG
>JAICUE010000034.1 GCA_025936015.1 Gemmatimonadaceae bacterium | reverse complement strand
GGATAGAGGCAGCGGTAGCATGGCCCCTCCTCGGTGGCGAAGACGCTCGCCTGCCCCTCGAAGCGGAAGATGCTCCCGTAAACGTTAGGCTTGCCGAGCAGGACGCAGAGGTCGTTGGTGAGATAGCGCGTCTGGAAGTTGTCGGTCCCGTCGACGATGACGTCATAACCCTTCGCGATCTCGAGCGCGTTGGCGCTGGTCAGCTTCGTCGCGTATCCCTCGACGTGAACGTTAGGGTTGATGTCCCGGATTCGCTCCTTCGCCGAATCGAGCTTGGGACGTCCCACATCCTTGGTGCCATGGAGAACCTGGCGCTGGAGGTTGGTCACGTCGACGACGTCGAAGTCCACCAGCCCCAACGTTCCGACGCCGGCGGCGGCGAGGTAGAGCGCGAGCGGGGAACCGAGGCCGCCGGCGCCGATCAGCAGGACGCGCGACGCCTTGAGGCGCCGCTGCCCGTCGAGCGCGACCTCGGGGAGGATGAGGTGCCGGCTGTAGCGAAGGATCTCGTCGCCGCCGAGCTCGGGAAGCTCGGTGGCGGCGATCGCGCTTCGCGATAACGTCGCGCTCATCGATCAGCCCCCGGCGATCGCCGGCACGACCGCGATCTCGTCCCCGTCGGCGACAGTCGCACCGAAGCCGCCGTGAAAGCGGATGTCTTCGTCGTTCAGGTAGAAGGTCACGAAGGGATACGGATTTCCCTGCTCGTCGCGCAGCCGCGGCGCGAGCGACGGGTACCGGCCAGCGATCTCCGACACGACTTCGCCCACGGTCGATCCGTTGGCTTCGAGCGCGCGCGAATCGGCGAGCTTGGCGAGGATGGTCGGAAGATGAAGTGTGACTGCCATGACGATGGTCCTCGGTTGCGATGATGAATGAATACGCGAGTGCTCGATCGGCGCGAGTATCAGAGCGTGATACCGGCGTCGCGAACCCGGCCCGCCGATTTCAAGGGGTCAGAGTCGTTGAAAGGCGATGAGGCCCGCGGTCGGTTGGTGTCGCTGCTGACCGTCGCCCCGGCGACGCTGGAAGGATTGACCAGCGACTCAGCGTTCACCTTGACCGCCTTCCAGGTGGCGACCATCTGTGCGCCGACTGCGTCGGCTCGCTCAGTCGGTGCGATCGCCAGCACCGTCGAGCCGGATCCGCTGAGCGTGGCGCCAAACGCGCCGGCGCGCCGGGCCGCCCGCGCGACCGCGTCGTAGCCCTCGACCAGCGCCCGCCGGAACGGGACGTGGAGCACGTCGTCGAGCGCCGCCGAGAGCAGCCCCTCGTGCGCCGTCGCCAGCCCCTGCACCAGTGACGCGCCTAACGCTGCGGCGCGGGTGGCGGTGCGGTGCGTGACCGTCGCCGGAAGCACCGACCGTGCGTGCACCGTCTCGACCGCGAAGTCGGGGATCGCGAACACCAGCGCCAGCGACTCGTGCACGTGCAGCGGCGCGATCAGCAGCGCGCCGTCGGCGCCGGTGAGCGCGAGTCGCGCCCCGCCGAACAGCGACGGCACGACGTTGTCGGGATGCCCTTCGACCTCGGCGCAGGCGAGCGCGATCGCACGCTCGGTGAGCCCGAGCCCGAGCAGCGCATTGGCCGCGAGCGCACCGGCGAGCGTCGCGGACGCCGACGAGCCGAGCCCGCGCCCGACGGGAATCGTGGAGGTAGCATCGAAGGCGATTCCCTCGGGCACGTCGCGCCGGCCGCGGCGACAGGCGACGCGGAAACCGGCGACGAGCTTGTCGTCCGCGTCATCGATCGCGAGCGCGGCGAGCGTGCCGCTCCGCGAGATGCGGACGCCACGTAGTCCCGAGTCGATCCTCGCGGTGACGTTGAGCCAGCGATCGACCGCGACGCCGACACAGTCGAAACCAGCCCCGAGATTCGACGTCGACGCCGGCACGCCGATGCGAACGGAGTGGCTCATGCCCGCGCCTCGGCGAAGACGCGCGCTTCGCGGACGTCGCGCAGCTCGCGGGCGGTGGTCGAATCGAGGAGCGCCGCCACGTCTGGCGCGGCGGCGACGACCGGCTTGGCCGCGGCGACGATGGACGGGCGCGCGGAGTGAATCGTCGCTTCCTCGGCGGGGTCGATCGGATAGCAGTGCTCGGGCGCGGGAAAGCGGCCGGCGCGCACGTCCGAGGCATAGTTCCGGAACGAGGCCTCGATGACGGTGCCGACATCCGCGTAGCGCTTGACGAACCGCGGCCGGATGTCGCCGACGAAGTTGCCTAACGCGTCATTGGAGATGACGAGCTGCCCGTCGACGTCGGGCCCGGCACCGATCCCGTAGACGAGGATGTCGACGCGCTCGCGAACGTACGCGGCCGCTTCCGCCGGGACGGCCTCGAGCAGCACCGAGAAGGCGCCGGCGTCCTGCAGGGCGAGCGCGTCTTCCGTCAGCCGCTCGACCGCGGCGAGCGTTTTCCCCTGCACGCGATATCCACCAAGCTGGCCGAGGCTCTGCGGCGTCAACCCGAGATGTCCCATGACCGCGATGCCGGCATCCGTCATCGCCCGCACCCGCTGGGCGATGCGCTGGCCGCCTTCGCACTTGACCGCGTCGCAGCCGGCGGCGATGAAGGCACCGCCGCTCCGGATCGCTGTCTCGTCGGATGGTTGGTAGGAGAGGAACGGGAGGTCGCCGACAACGAACGCGCGCTTCGCGCCGCGGCAGACGGCGCGGGTGAAGACGAGCATCTCGTCGAGGGTGATCCCGACCGTCGTCGGGAGGCCGAGCACCGTCATCGCGGCCGAGTCGCCGACGAGGAGCATGTCGACGCCGGCGCGGTCGGCGTAGGTCGCGGTCGGGTAGTCGTAGGCGGTGACGAACACCGCCTTCTCATCGCGGGCGCGGAGGGCGGCGAGGGTGGCGACGGTGACTTTCTTCGCTGGTGCCTGCTGCGAGGCGGCGGTGTGGGAGATGGTCATGACGAGATCCTCGTAGCGTTAGGCAGTGCGGGTGGCGATCGCGGCGAGCCCGCTGGCGATGCGGGCGAGCCCGTTGCGCACGGCGTCAGCGGTGCCGGCAAAGGAGATGCGGAAGCTCGAGGCGCCGGCGGCGCCGAATCCGTTGCCGGGCAGGAGCGCGACGCCGTGTTCCTCGAGGAGCCGGCTGGCGAGCTGCGGCGCCGACAGCCCGGTCGCGGCGATGATCTCGCTGACGTCGGGAAAGGCGTAGAAGGCGCCGGAGGGTTTTGGCGAGCGAACGCCGGAGATCGTGCCTAACGCGGCGACGACGTCATCGCGCCGCCGCCGGAGCTCGGCGACCATCGATCGCACCGCGTCCTGCGGTCCGGTGAGCGCGGCGATCCCGGCCCGCTGCACGAACGGCGGTGTGCAGGTGTGCCCGTTGACGACGAGCGTATTCAGGCGCGGGACGAGCCAATGCGGGACGAGCCCGTAGCCGAGCCGGTAGCCGGTCATCGCGTAGGTCTTCGAGAATCCATCGACGAGGATCGTGCGGTCGCGAAGGCCGGGGAGGGCGGCGATGCTCGGCGTCGAGTCGGTGTCGTAGACGACGCGGCCATAGATCTCGTCGGTGATGACGAAGAGATCGTGCCGCAGCGCGAGCTCGGCGATCTTCTCGAGCGTGCGCGCATCGACGCTGCCGCCGGTCGGGTTGTGCGGCGCGTTGAGCACGAGGACGCGCGTGCGAGCGGTGATCCGGGCGGCGATGTCGTCGACGTCGGGAGTATAGGCGTTCGCCGGATCGAGCCGGTAGCCGACGGGGTTTGCGCCGACGAAACGCGTCAGCGACGGGTAGATCGGGAAGCCAGGGTCGGGGATGAGCACCTCTGACCCCGGCTCGACCGTCGCGAGGAAGGCGTAGAGCACCATCGGCTTCGCGCCCGGCGTGACGATGACGTCGTCGGCACTGGCGTCGATGCCTCGGCCGCCTAACGTTGCAGCGATGGCGCCGCGGAGCGCGGCGATCCCGGCTGGCGGGCCATAACGCGCATCGCCTTCGCGGAGCGCGGCGGTCGCGGCCTCGACGATGTGCGGAGCGACCGCGAAATGCGGCTCGCCGATCGCGAGCTGGGCGATGTCGCGCCCTTGCGCCTCGAGCACCGCCGAGCGACTGAGGACGTCGAGCGCGCCCTCGCCGCTGATCGTGGCGAGGCGCGATGCGGGCGCGGGATGGTGAGCAGGCGCGTCGCGCCGCGAACCGTGAGCCGCGTGAAGCGGTTCGGTCGCGAGCGGTACCGCGATTTCGCTGTTGTTCGTCGCCATCGTCGAGCACTCCATGCGCCAGGACGTGAGCCGCCGGGCCGGGTGCTTCGAGAGACGTGGTGCGCGAACTGCCTCTCGGAAAAACGAAAACGCCCGGGCGAGTGATGGCCGCCGGGCGCGTCGCATTTTAGCACTTTGTTTTACGTGGCGGCAATAGGCGGCAAATCACCACGAAGCATCGATTGTGACTGTGAGTCTATGTGGTGAGTTGAGGGGTGTCAAGACGTGAAGGCAGCCGGGTCGTTGCGGCAGGCCGGCATCAACGGGTTGAAAATCAATTACACGGATTCCACGGATTACACGGATTCACTTCTCTCGGCGGGACCGGGGCAGCAAGCGAGTCTGATCCGTAAGCATGGACCAGCGCGTGCAGCATCCGTGAAATCCGTGAAATCCGTGAAGGCGATTATAAAGGATCTGGCACCACCTGAGAGGGTGAAATGTCGATCCTTAACTTTCAGCGCTTTATTCGCAGTGACGCGAGTGCCACCCGCATCATTCATCGCTATCGCTTTGGTGGCCTCGGGGAACGCGGCCCCTTGCCGCCCGCTTGCTGTCCGCGGTGTGCGACGCCGGGTGCCTATCGGTTGGCCGACGAGCGCTGGCGCTGCGGCACCTGTCGCTACACGTTCGGCCTCTTCACCGAGACGTGGTTCGAAGCGTGTCGGCTCTCGCCGCTGACCTGGCTCTGGGTCGTCAAGCTCTTCGAGCTGGAGCTCGTCGCGCAGCAGGCCGGCGTGCAACTGGGCCTCAGCTATCCCACGATCCTCCGCGCGTTCACGACGATCCGCCGCGCGCTCCTCGCCGCGGCCGAGCCGACGCTCTTTCAGGCCGACGTCGAGGCGGACGAGAGCTACTTCGGCCCCCGCCACCCGACGCGCAGTCGCGGCGACCCGCGCAACCAGGGCCGCTCGACGCCGCACAAGATTCCCGTCTTCGGCATCCTCGAGCGCCATGGCCGAGTGCAGGTCACCGTAGTGCGCGACTGCAGTGCCGACTCGCTCCTCCGCGAAACCTTGCGCACCGTCAAGCGCGGGAGCCTGGTGTACACCGATCGCTGGCAGGGCTACGATACGCTCGCCTTCTGCGGCTACCGGCATCTCCGCGTCGATCATGGCAAGCGCTTCAGCCGCCCCAGTGCGAGTGGCAAGGTGCACATCAACGGGCTCGAAGGCTTCTGGAGCTATGCGAAGGGGAAACTGCTCAAGCACCATGGCGTAAGCCCGCGCCGGTTCCCGCTCTATCTCTACGAAGCGCAGTTTCGCTACAACCACCGGCACGAGGATCTCTTCAATCACTTGCTCAAAATCCTCGTGCAGCCGGTGCCAGATCTTTGATAATCGCCTCCGTGAAATTGCCGTTCAACCTGTTGATGCGGGCCCAATGCCACAAACGCGGTCCGCGGAGAGACATCGCGGCGCCGTTCCTTGTCGCCTCCCCACGGCAGGACTAGACTTGAGTCATGGCTGACTTCATGAAGATCTTGCAGCAAGTCAAGGACATGCAGGGCCGCTTCGAGACCGTCCAGAAGGAGCTCGAGTCGAAGTCCGTGACCGGGACCGCGGGTGGCGGTATGGTCACCGTCGAAGCCGATGGAAAGGGCACCGTCAAGCGCGTCAAGCTCGATGCATCGGTGGTGAACCCGGCCGATGTCGAGATGCTCGAGGATCTCATCACCGTCGCGGTCGGCGAGGCGCAGCGGAAGGCGCAAGCGCTCCAGCAGGAGCAGATGAGCCAGGTCGCGGGCGGCCTCCAGCTTCCGTTCAAGCTTCCCTTCTAGCTCGTGTCGGCGATCGACGACCTCGCCACCGAGCTGGCGCGGCTCCCCGGTATTGGCCGGAAGACGGCGCTCAGGCTCACCTACCACCTGCTCAAGCAGCCCGGCGACCAGACCCGGCGACTCGCCGACGCACTGGTGGTGCTCGGGGAGCGCGTGCATCCGTGCGCACGCTGCCACAACCTCACCGAGGAGGAGCTGTGCGACATCTGCCGCGACGCTCGTCGCGACCCGACCATCATCTGCGCGGTCGAGGAATCGTCGGACATCGGCGCGATCGAGCGCGCGGGTGAGTTTCGCGGGAGCTACCACGTGCTCGGCGGGCGGATCTCGCCACTCGACGGCGTCGGCCCGGAAGACTTGCGCATCAGCGATCTCGTCGAGCGTGTCCGCGCGAACGCGGTGCGCGAGGTGATCGTCGCGACTAATCCCAGCCTGGAAGGGGAGGCGACGGCGCTGTACGTGCAGCGGCAGCTGGCACCACTCGGGGTATCGGTCACGCGCATCGCGCGCGGGCTGCCGGTTGGTGGGGACCTCGAGTACGCCGATGGCGTCACCATCGCCCAGGCGCTCTCGGCACGTCGGGAGATGCGATGAGACGCGAATATCTCGGTTGGGGGATCGTCGGCGCAGTGGGTGGACTGGCAGTCGGGATGACGTTGTGGAGCCGTCACATGCGCGGCGCGAAGCGCGATCTTTTCCATCGCCGCGCGGTCAAGCGAATGGCTGCTCTCGGTTACGTTGGGGCTCGTCCGAGCGTCGAGAACGCGAGGCTCCTGCGTGATTTTACCTCGTGGGAATCCCGCCCCGCCCTCCGGCGCCGCGCAGCTGTCCTGCTGCGGCGCATGGAAACCCAACTCGGATAGCTTCCAGGACCACGCATGTCATCGGGTGCCAGCAGCTGGTCGTTCACCGAAGAAGACTTCGGCGCGATCACGCAGTCGCTGCAGCGGTTCCTCTACGAGAGCAATGCGCGCTGCGCGCTGCTCGTCGATCGGACGGGGCAGCTCGTCGCGACCGTTGGCGAACAGCCGAAGTTCGACCCGACCGCGTTTGCGACGCTGACGGCGGCCGACTTCAGCGCCAACGACCAGCTGGCGCGGCTGATCGGCGAGACGGACTTCAACTCGCTCTTCCATCAGGGAGAGAAAGAGTCGATGTACCTCGCCGACGTCGCGCGCCGGGTGATCCTGGTGGTCCTGTTCGACAACCGGACGACGCTCGGGCTGGTGCGCCTCAAGATGAAGCAGTCCGTGGACGAGCTGACGGGGATATTCCAGGCGGTGTTCGAGCGCCCGCAGGGCGGGCAGGGCGAGGGAGGGGGACTTCTCTCCGGCGCCGAAGACGAAATCGACAAGCTGTTCCAGTAAGAGAGGAGAAAGACAGCCATGTCGATGATCAACTACGCGTCGCGCGAGATCAACTGCAAGATCGTGTACTACGGTCCCGGTCTCGGCGGGAAGACCACGAACCTCGAGCACGTCTACGGCAAGGTGCAGCCGGACACGCGCGGGAAACTCATCTCGCTGGCCACCGAGACCGAGCGCACGCTCTTCTTCGACTTCCTGCCAGTCGATCTCGGGACGATCCGCGGCTTCAAGACCCGCTTCCATCTCTACACCGTCCCCGGCCAGGTGTATTACAACGCCAGCCGGAAGCTCATCCTCAAGGGTGTCGACGGGATCGTCTTCGTCGCCGACTCGCAGATCGAGCGGATGGAAGCGAATCAGGAAGCGATGCAGAACCTGTACGACAACATGGCGGAGTACGGGTATGACCTGACCCGGATGCCGTTCATCATCCAGTACAACAAGCGCGACCTGCCTAACGCGGCGCCGGTGAAGGAGCTCCAGGCGGCGCTCAACCCGGGATGGGAAGTCGTCGACCCGTCCAAGCAGCGCCTGGCCCCCGACCCGTACCATGCCGGCGAGAACCTCGTCGAGCAGCTGCCGACCGGCGAATGGGTGGAACGGGCGACCTACTTCGAGGCGGTGGCTGTCACCGGCGATGGTGTCTTCGATACATTGAAGGCGGTCTCGAAGCTCGTCCTAAAGTCGCTCGCCTAGAAGCTCAGCCCCCGGGTCATGAACCTCCCCAACGCGATCACGGTCGGACGAATCGCCGTCACACCGCTGATCGCGTTGCTTCCGTTCATGAACTCGTGGCCACTGCGGGCGCTGGCGTTCGTCATCTACATCGTCACCGCGATCAGCGACTACTGGGACGGGATGCTCGCCCGGAGCCGCGGGCTCGTCACCGACCTCGGCAAGATCCTCGATCCGCTCGCCGACAAGCTCCTCCTCCTCGGGACGTTCATCCCGATGTACATCCTTGGAGGAGGGAGCACGGCCTGGTCGCCGTTCACCGGACAGGGCGCCTTCACCCTCGACCCGGCGGCAGCCGGCGTCGGACGCGACTTCCCCTTCGTCACGCCGTTAGGCGCGGTCGGACTTCCGCTCTGGGTCGTCCTCGTCGTCCTTGGCCGTGAGCTGGTGATGACGGTGTTCCGTCAGGTGGCGGCGAAGCGCGGGGTGGTGATCGCCGCGATCGGGCCGGCGAAGTGGAAGGCCGGGTTCCAGTACACCTGGGTCGGGTCGACGTACTTCTGGTTCGCCTACGCCACCTGGTTCCTCGCCAGTGGTTGGACGCCGGCCACCGGCGCGTCGTATCGCTACGCACTCGACTTCGCCTACTTCAACGGGATCGTCGGCACGATCGCGATGGTCGTCGCCGTCGCGATGACGCTCTGGTCGCTCGTGCTCTACGGCCGCCGCTACGGCTACCTGCTCCGGCGCAACGCCGTTCCCGCGCGTTAGGCAGATGCAGCTCGAGGTCGTCACCATCGGCGACGAGCTCCTGCTCGGATTCACGATCGATACCAACGGCGCGCATCTTGCTCGCGAGCTCGCCGGCGCCGGGGTCGAGATCGTCCGGCGGACGACGGTCGGGGACGGGGCCGACGAGATCGCGCTCGCCGTCAGGCAGGCACTCGACCGCACCGGTGCGGTGATCACCACCGGCGGCCTCGGGCCGACCAGCGACGACCTCACCAAGCCGAGCATCGCCGCGATCTTCGGCCGCGAGATGCGCCTCGACGAGGAGATCCTCGCCGCGCTCAAGGCACGCTGGCTGAAGCGGTTTCCCGGACAGTTCCCTCAGTCGAATGCCCAGCAGGCGATGATCCCGGCCGGCGCGCGCATCCTCACCAACAACCACGGCTCCGCGCCCGGAATCTGGCTCGAGGATGAACGCGGCCGGTGGGTCGCGATGCTGCCCGGCGTGCCGCGCGAGATGCGGGGGATGCTCGCCGACACGCTGCTGCCGCTGATCGTCGCCCGCGCCAACGGAGCCGGCGCGGGCGAGCCGACGGTGGTCCGATCGCTGACGCTCCGCACTACCGGAATCGGCGAGTCGGCGATCGCCGACGCGTTAGGCGAGGACGGGCGCCTGCCCGCCGGCGTCCCGCTGGCTTACCTGCCGGGTTGGGAAGGGCTCGACCTCCGCTTGACGATGAAGGGGCTGCCGCCGGACGAGGCCGATGCGGCGCTCGAGCGCGCGGCATCGCTGCTCCGCGCCAAGGTCGGGCGCTGGATCTACGGCGAAGGGACCACCGACCTCGCCGAGCCCGTGCTCGCTGCGGCGCGGGCGCGCCGCCTGACGATCGCGGTCGCCGAGAGCTGCACCGGCGGGATGCTCGGTGCACGCCTGACGGCGGTCGCCGGGTCGAGCGACGTCGTGCTCGGCGGCGTCATCGCGTACGCGAACGAGATCAAGGTCGCGGAGCTCGGCGTCAGGCAGGCGACGCTCGACGCGTATGGCGCGGTGAGCGAGGAGACGGTGCGCGAGATGGCGACCGGCGTACGCGCCCGGACGCATGCGTCGGTCGGCATCGCCATCACCGGCATCGCCGGCCCGGGAGGAGGCACAGCGGAGAAACCGGTCGGGACGATCTGGATCGCAGCCGACGTCGACGGAACAGTGACGGCGAAGCGCATCCAGACGATTGGCGATCGGGACGAGAACCGGCGCCGTGCCGCGCAGGGAGCACTCGCGCTGACGCTGCGCGCGCTGACGCCTGGACGGGCGTGAGCGACGGCAGCTCGAAAAAAGCCGGCGGGATCGTGCTGCTCGCCGCGGCGCTCCTCGGAGTGATCGCGATCAGCATCTTCTCGCCATCGGGCGCAGGCATCGGCACGGCGCCGGCACGAGGCGACGCGCAACGTCCGACAGCTCCCGGGTCGACGACACCGGACACGTCACCCGAGCCTCGCGGACGCGCGCGCGACTCGGTGGCGATGCTCGTCGTCCCATCGGCTGCACCTGTCATCGAGCACATCGAGTCGCCGTTCAGCCCCGAAGAAACCGATTCGGTCGCTGCCCTCTGCGCGGCGACCGTGCGCGCCGACCTCGCCGCACACGGCGGCGACACGATCGGTGTCGAAACAGGCGAGCGTTATGGCGTGCACCCGGTCCCGGGGACCGGGCGCGATTCGCTCGTCGTCGACGGCATAGCGCACGGGCGTGATGCGACGCCAGCGGTCTGGCATTGCGCGGCGACAACCACCGTCGAGTCGCGTCACGGAATACTGCGCTTCGTCGTCGAAGACGGGTGGCCGGGAGTGGTGCCGCGCTTCCAGGCGGCGCACCCGATCAACGTGACGGCGGAGGATCTCTGCCTCCAGCGCACGAAGCCGCTCTTTCCCGAGTCCGACTTCCGCAGCGTGAAACGCTGGCGCGCAGCCGACACGCTCCACGTGACCGGCGAGACGATGCCGATCAACAGCGAAGACCTCTCCGGTGATTTCCACTGCCGCGCGCTCGTGCGCAACGGTGCGATCGTGAGTGTCGTGTCGGAGTCGGGGCGTGACTGATCGACCGAGATGGCTGCGTGCCGACCTGATCGTCGCCGCCGTCGTCGTCGTGGTGTTCGTCATCGCCTCGGCATCGCCGCGGTGGCGGGCGGCTGCGACGGGACCGATCGGGAGCGAGGGCTCGACTCGGGAGGTCGTCGGCACCGCTGACCGATCGGGTGTGCCGCGACTTCCCGATCTGCCGGGCAGGCGTCACCGGTCGCCGTTCAATGACGAGGTGACAGCCCGTACCGAGACGCTCTGCGTGAAGATGGTCACGTCGCAGGTTGGCTTCGCACTCAACGACAGCATCGACGTCAACGTTCGCGATCGTTATGGAATCGGCAACGACGATGACGGCCGCGGCGTCTTTCTCTACATCGATGGCGTCGCGCGCACGCGTCACGGCCGGTTGAGCGCGTGGCGGTGCAAGATGGAAAGTTACGGCACCTATGCTGGATTCCCGACGATCACCCACGTCGAGTCGCCGTAACCGCAATCATCGGCCTTTCGCAAATCCACGAGCAACGGCGCGGAATGGAGCCCGACAGGGCACGCCCGTTGCACGCCCTGATGCAGGAAGCGAAGATTCAGTGAGACTCCAGCGCCGTGGCTGCTTCGACGGCGCGCTTCGTATTCAGGGACCATGACTGAAAGACAGAATTCCGGAACTGACGGCGCGACGAACCTCGACGGCGCCGAGCCGCAGCGCGACGGCGACGAACAGGCCGATGCCGCGACCAACGAGAGCGACTCGGCGGCCTCCGCCGAGCGCGAGCTGGCCGAGCAGCGCGACAAGTACCTGCGCCTCGCCGCCGAGTACGACAACTTTCGCAAACGCGCGATGCGCGAGCGCCAGGAAGCGGGGCAGCGCGGCCAGGCCGAGCTGGTGAAGCAACTCGTCGATCCGCTCGACGATCTCGCCCGCTTCGCGCACGTCGATCCGTCGACGGTCGACACGGCGACGGTGGTGCAGGGTGCCGACATGGTCGAGAAGAAGCTGCTCAAGGCGCTGACCGCGGCCGGGCTGACGATCATCAACCCACTCGACGAGCCGTTCGATCCCGCGCTCCACGAGGCGGTCGCCACCGAGCCCGCGCTGTCACGCGAGGACGATCACATGGTCTCGCGTGTCTACCAGGCCGGGTACCAGTTCGGGCCCCAGCTGATCCGCCCCGCCCGCGTCGTCGTGAAGCAGTGGAACGGTTGACGATCGCACCTTCCACGACCGCAAGGCGCTGACCGATGGCTCAGACGAAGGACTATTACAACGTCCTCGGGGTGTCGGCGACCGCGACCCAGGACGAGATCAAGAAGCAGTACCGCAAGCTCGCGAAAAAGTATCATCCTGATACTAATTCGAACGACCCGAAGGCGGCCGAGCGGTTCAAGGAGATCTCCGAGGCCTACCAGACCGTCGG
>JAICUE010000441.1 GCA_025936015.1 Gemmatimonadaceae bacterium | reverse complement strand
TCTCGACGCTTCCCGGCGCGTCGACGACGCTGCCCTTCTACAAGTACGTGCTGATCGTGCCGGCAACCGCGACGCTGGCCTTCTGCTACGTCCTGTTCACGACGTTCGTGCTGACGGGGCCGAGCAACGCCGTGAACCTCACCGACGGCCTCGACGGGCTCGCTGCCGGATTGGTCGCGATCGCTGCGTTCACCTTCGCGATCTTCGCCTATGTGATCGGCACCTTCATCGCGGCCGACTACCTGCATCTCTTCTACATGCGCGGCGCAGGCGAGCTGTCGGTGTTCTGCGTCGCGCTCGCCGGCGCGTGCATCGGTTTTCTCTGGTACAACACCCACCCCGCCGAGGTCTTCATGGGGGACACCGGCTCGCTCGCGCTCGGTGGAGCGTTAGGCGCGATCGCGATCCTCCTCAAGCGCGAGTTCCTCCTCCTGTTCATCGGGGCGGTGTTCATGCTCGAGTCGGTGTCGGTGATCCTCCAGCGCTCGGTGTTCCGCTATCGGCGGAAGCGCTTCGGACTCGAGTTCGCCAGGACGCACCGCGTGTTCCTCCGCGCGCCGCTCCACCATCACTTCGAGCTCAAGGGGTGGCGGGAGACGCAGGTCGTGGTGCGTTTCTGGATCTTCGGGATCCTGTCCGCGTTCCTCGCGCTCACTACGCTGAAGATTCGATGACCCCGAAACACCCCGCTCTCGATCGCGGCGAGTACGCGGTCATCGGACTCGGCAAGAGTGGCCGGGCGGCGGCGGAGCTGCTCAGGCGCGCCGGCGCCGAGGTCTACGCGTCCGACGCGAAGCCGAGTGCCGCCGCCGAGCAGGCAGCGAGCGCGCTGCGCGCACTCGGCGTCGCCGTCGATGTCGGCGTGCATGACCTCGACCGCATCGCCCGCGCGGCGCGCGTCGTTGCCAGCCCCGGAGTGCCGCCCGACGCGCCGCCGCTCGCGGCCGCGCGGGCGGCCGGTGTCCCGATCGTCGGCGAGATCGAGATCGCGCTGCAGTTCCTCCCCGACAGCCGCGTCATCGCGATCACCGGCACCAACGGGAAGACGACGACCACCGCGCTCGTCGGCGCGCTCCTCCGCGCGTTAGGCAGGAACGCGATCGACGCCGGGAACATCGGGACGCCGCTCGCGTCGGTCGCCCTCGGCACCACGCATCCGGAATGGGTCGCGCTCGAGCTGTCGTCGTTCCAGCTCCATGACACCCCATCGATCGACCCGGCGGTCGGTGTCGTCACGAACCTGAGCCCGGACCATCTCGATCGCTACGCGTCGGTCGACGAGTACTACCAGGACAAGGCGCTGATCTTCCGGAACATGCGCGCGTCGTCGAAGTGGGTGCTCAACGCCGACGATCCGGCGACGCTGACGCTCGCCCGGCGGCTGCCGCCGACGCTCAGCCCGGCCGACGCGCCGACCGACCGCTGGCCGTTAGGCATGACGTCGCGATTCTCGCTCGCCGCCCCGGCCGATGCCTGGTTCGACCGCGCCGCGAACACGCTGATGGTGCTCGGTGCTCCGCTCCTCGAGCGAACGGACTTGTCGCTGTTCGGCGACCACAACGTCGCGAACGCGCTGGCCGCCTCGCTGGCCGTGATGGTCGCTGACGAGGCGCACCGGACCCCCGAGGCGCGGACGAAGATCGCGACGGGGCTGCGTTCCTTCACGGCGCTCAAGCACCGCCTCGAGGTGGTCGGCGAATTCAACGGCGTGCAATGGATCAACGACTCGAAGGCGACCAACGTCAGCAGCACGCTGGTCGCCGTCGACGGCATGACACGGCCGACGATCCTGCTGCTCGGCGGGCGTCACAAGGGCGAGCCGTACACCGCGCTCGCGCCGGCGATCAGGAAGACCTGTCGGGCAGTGATCGCGTATGGCGAATCCGCGGACATCGTCATGCAGGACCTCGGCGCGCTGGTGCCGGTCGAACGGTTAGGCAGCGACTTCGGCGAGGTGCTCGACCGGGCGCGGGCGCTGGCCAGGCCGGGCGACGCGGTACTGCTCTCGCCCGCCTGCTCGAGCTACGACATGTTCAACAACTACGAGGAGCGCGGGGCCGAGTTCAGGCGGCTCGCCGCGGGGAAGGCGGGATGACGTCGGCGGCGCGCGTATCACCTGACCGCGGCGTTGTCGTGCGCGCAACGCCGGCGCGGAAGACGCCGCCGCGCGGCGCCGCGCCAGCGCCGCGCGTCCGCTGGCGGATGACGCCGGAAGCGCGGATGCTCGTCGCGGTGACGTCAATCATCCTCGTCTTCGGGTTGGCCGCCCTCTACAGCGCGAGCGCGATCGTCGCGGTGCAGGAAGGGCGCGACAGCTCCTACTACCTCGTGCGGCAAGCGATCGGTGCGCTCGCCGGCGTCGTCGTCTTCGCCATTGCGGCGAAGACCGATGCCGAACGATGGCGCGACTGGGCGTGGCCGGTGATGGGCGCTGCGTTGCTGCTGATGCTGCTGACGGTGCTCCCGTTCACCGAAGCATTGGCGCCGCGCATTCACGGGTCGCGCCGTTTCCTGCGCGGCAGCTCGCTGCAGCCGTCGGAGCTGGCGAAGCTCGCGGTGGTGATCTGGACGGCGATGCTGGTGGTGAAGAAGGGTGACGCCATGCGACGGCTCACCAAGGGCGTGCTGCCCGCGCTCGTCGTCGTCGGCTTGCTCGCGATATTCGCCGCGCTCGAACCCGACCTGTCCGCGGCCGTCTACTTCCTGCTCTTGATGGCGGTCGTGATGTTCGCCGGCGGCGCCCGGATCGGCCACTTCGTCGCGTTAGGCATCATCGGCATCCCCCTCCTCTGGCACCAGATGGAGCGCCTGCAGTACGTGCTCCTCCGG
>JAICUE010000446.1 GCA_025936015.1 Gemmatimonadaceae bacterium | reverse complement strand
GCTCTATCAGCTCCCACTGGCGAAGTACCAGGGCGACATCAGCCGCGATCGCGATCGCAACATGATCGCGCAGGACATGTACGACGCCACGCACCGCCGGCTCAACGAGCAGGAGTTCCGTGAGGCGGTGAAGGCGATCCGGGCCCGGAAGGAGCGCGAGCGCCGCGAAGCCGAAGCCGCGAAGCACGGCACTGATCCCGCGCCGCCGCCGCTGACCGCCGGTACGCGTTAGGCCTGACGGCCGCCGTCAGTCGCCCGTCGCGAACTCGGAGTCCGCGTCGTTCTCCTCGCAGAACGGCCGGAACACCCCACAGACCACGCCGAGAATCGAGAAGTCGTCGCCCGGGCCGACGCTGATCGAGCGATCGGCGGGGTTCGCCGGCTCGAGGACGATCGTCGCGCCACGGTGGGTGAGCGTCTTGACCGTGGCTTCGCTGCCTAACCGCGCGGCGACGATGTCGCCGTCGTGCGCGCGGCGCGACGGGGAGATCAGCACGTAGTCATCGTCGAGGATCCCGCGGCCGTTCATGCTGTCGCCGATCACCTTCAGGAAGAAGGAATCTTCCGAGGTGACGAAGCGGCGATCCATCGTGATGAAACGGACGCGATTCTCGGGGAGCAGCGCCGGCTCGCCGGCGTGAATCTTTCCGTAGTACGGCACGGGCTGGACGCCGGCGAGCCCGCCGATGCCGAGCAGCTTGACGCCGCGCGAACGCGCGCGGTCGCGCTGGATGTAGCCCTTCGCCGCGAGCGCATGGAGCAAGTCCGACACGGTCTTCGTCGACTTGATCCGGAACTTCCGGGCAATGTCCCGGATGCTCGGCTGATACGTGTTCTCGGCGAGGAAGTCGATCAGGTAGTGATAGACTTTCTGCTCGAGCGGGGAAAGCGGCTCCGTCATTGGAGTCCTCCGCCAAAAGGTTCGCCGGGCCCCATCATCGATGGCCCGGCGAAATAGCCCGTACTGATAACGTGCTCAATCTACGGTCGCGCTCGGCGGCGCGTCAATGATTCGTGTCACGCGCCCGCCGCGCTGTGCTCGAGCCAGCGCTCCGCACTCTCGATGCGCAGCAGCGCGCGGTCGGGGCCGAGCATCATCAGCACGTCGAAGATCCCCGGGCTCACTGTGAGGCCGGTAAGCGCGACGCGCAGCGGCTGGAAAATCTTTCCACCAGTGGTGCCGCGCTCTTCGGCGAGCTTGCGCAGCGCCTCTTCCATCGCCGCGGGCTCCCAGGTCGTGTGCGACAGACGCTCACGCGTCGCGGCGAGAATGTCGCGCGTTGCGGCAGCATCCTTCCACTGCTTCGCGACCGCGTCCGGATCGTAGCTGATGTCGTCGGTGAAATAGGGGCGCGCCTGGTGGACGATCTCGTCGGTCGTTCGCGCGCGCACCTTGAGCAGGTCGAGCAGCGCGAAATACCAGTCGTGTTTGCGCTCGAGATCGGCGGCGGTCGCGAGCCCCGCGGCGACGAGCATCGGCGTGATCAGGGGCGCGAGCGCCGCGGCCGGCGTCCGGCTCAGGTGCTGTCCGTTCATCCACTCGAGCTTCTTCGTGTCGAATACCGCGGCTTTCTTCTGCAGGCCGTCGGTGGAGAACAGCTCGATCATCTCGGCCATCGTCATCACTTCGCGGTCGCCGCCGGGCGACCAGCCGAGGAGCGCGAGAAAGTTGAGCATCGCGCCGGGGAGAATCCCCTGGTGCTGATAGTCGGCGACGGCGGTGGCGCCGTGCCGCTTGCTCAGCTTCTTGCCATCGAGGCCGTGGATCATCGGCAGGTGCGCGAAGCGCGGCAGCTCGGCGCCTAACGCGTGGTAGAGCATGATCTGCTTCGGCGTGTTCGAGATGTGGTCATCCCCCCGCATGACGAGGGTGATCCGCATCGCGATGTCGTCGGAGACGACTGCCATGTTGTAGATCGGCGTCCGGTCCGAGCGGAGGACGACGAAGTCCTCGATGTCCTTGTTCGGGAAAGCGATCCGCTCGTGGACGAGATCGTCCCACTCGGTCGTTCCCTCGGGGACGCGGAATCGCAGCACGTGCGGAGTTCCGGCGGCGAGCTTCGCGTCGATCTCCGCTTGCGAGAGGCGATCGCAACGCCGGTCGTACTTGAAGCTCTCCTTCCGCGCCTCGGCCTCCTTGCGGCGCACGTCGAGCTCCGCCGGCGTGCAGAAGCAGCGATACACGGCGCCGTTGGCGAGCATTCGATCGGCGTCGGCGCGATGGCGCTCGAGGTTCGCGCCCTGGTACACCGGTGGCTCGTCCCATCCGAGCCCGAGCCACTCGAGCCCCTCGAAGATGGCGCGGGTGCTCTCGTCGGTGCTGCGCGCCTTGTCGGTGTCCTCGATCCGGAGGAGGAACTGGCCGCCGTATTTCCGGACGTAGAGCCAGTTGAACAGGGCGGTCCGCGCTCCGCCAACGTGCAGATAGCCGGTGGGCGACGGGGCGAACCGGACGCGGGGTGATCGAGCGTTCATGTCAGGCAAGACGGAGAGAGAGGGATTCGAACCCTCGATACAGGCGTAAACCCGTATGCCGGTTTAGCAAACCGGTGCCTTCAGCCACTCGGCCATCTCTCCGTGACCGAGGCGCGCGACAGGAGCGTCGCGCGCCTCGAGAGTCGGAAACTACCGCGCGCCGCCGGACGGGTCAACCGGCGGTGCGCCCCTGCATCACATTCGCAGGCGCGCGCTCAGGAGCGAGTCGCTTCTCTCACCAGCGGAAGGCGAATCACGAACGACGAGCCAGTCCCGAGCTGGCTCT
>JAICUE010000121.1 GCA_025936015.1 Gemmatimonadaceae bacterium | reverse complement strand
GGCAACCTGCAGCTGCTTCGCCTCCAGTGGCTCATCCACCTCGCGGCGAAGGACTACAAGAAGGCGGTGGACATCGGCCGCACGATGGTGCAGATGGACACCTCGCTCGCCGACACGACCTACTTCACTCGTCAGGCAGCGGCGCTCGTGTCGGTGAACGACACGACCGGTGCGGCAGCGATCGTTACTGAAGGCGTGCGCAAGTTCCCGGGGAACCTCGGTCTCGCGAGCTTCCAGGCTCAGTCGCTGAAGAACGCCGGCAAGCTTCCGGAAGCACTCGCCGCGTACACCCGCCTGCTCACGTTGAACCCGAAGCTCGAGCATGGCTGGCTCCAGGTGGCGCAGATCTACGAGTCGATGAACCAGCCCGACTCATCGCTCGCGGCGCTGAGGAAGGCGGTGCAGAGCGGCAGCGACTCGGCGAGCTTCGTCGCCCAGTACGCGCTCAGCATCGGCAACACGAAGTACAAGGCAGCGAACGCGCTGAAGAGCGGCGAGCCGTCGGACAACGCGGCGAAGCGCGCCGCAATGCAGCAGGCGCTCACTTATCTCGCGCTCTCGGACTCGCTGGCTCCGTCGCCCACTCCAAAGTTCCTCGAGGGCGTGGCGTGGTTCACGATCGGCCAGCTCGCGGCCACTGATGCACCGAAGGCGAAGAGCTGCGACCTCGCGACGACCGCCGATCAGGCGTTCACCAAGGCGCAGATCGGCCTCACTCAGGGCGGCGTCACCGCTCCCGACGCGGCCAAGCAGTACCTCGGCTACCTCGGCCAGTTCACGCCGGTCGTCGATGCCCAGGTGAAGAAGTTCTGCGGCAAGTCGGGCGGGTCGTCGCGATCGGGCGGCTCGAAGTCCGGCAGCGCCAAGGGCGGCACGGCGCGGTAGACGGCCACAGGCGAGCTTGAGACTTACTGCCTGACGTCAGGCACTCGCAGGAAAACGCGCCGGACTCGATGCGAGTCCGGCGCGTTCTTTTCGTTCTCCGTCAGGCAGGCCCGCCTAACGGTCGCCGCGGCGGCGACGTCAGGCGGATCCACCGCCGGATGTCATGCCGGTCGCGGGATGTGCACGCGCAGGTCGCCGACCCGAACGTGATAGTTCAGCGTCGTTGCCGCCGTCGGTTCACCGTCGAGATTGACGGTGATCGGCCCTTGGGCCGCGACTCGCAGCGATGTCAGTTGCAGGTAGTGCACTCCCTTTCGCCCGAGGTGCAGTCCCTTGCGAAAGCGAAGCGCGAGCCGAGCGAACTCGCGACGCGCGCGCGGCTCGATGATACAGACGTCGAGCAGGCCGTCGGTGAGACTCGCCCGCGGCGTGAGCAAGGTGCCGCCTCCTGTCGAGCGCCCGTTCCCGACCGCCAGCACCAGGAACGTCGTCTCGAGATCGAGCTCGGGGGCGGTGAAGTGGGCCGCGATCGGCTGCAGGTCGACCAGCTTGCGCGCCCCGGTGATCGCGTAGGCGAGCGCGCCGAGCGCTTCCTTCGATTCGGCGGGAGTGGCGGCGGTGGCTTCCGCACCGATACCGGCGGTCGACACGTTGAGGAAGCGCCGTCCATTGAGCTCGCCAGTGTCGATTCGCACCGGCGGCTCGCGCAGGATGAGGTCGAGCGCCGCCTGCGGGTCGAGAGGGATCCCTGTCTCTCGAGCAAAGTCGTTCGCGGTCCCGAGCGGAATGACGCCGAGCGGGACGTCGTGGGTGGACAGCCCGTTCAGCGTCTCGTTGATCGTCCCGTCACCGCCGAGGGCGACGATCGTATCGACGCCGTCGCGCGCGCCCTCGAGCGCGAAGTTCGTCGCGTCGCCGCGCGCCCAGGTGATGCGTGGCGTCACCGTGTGACCGGCGGCACGGGCGACGTCGATCGCGCGGCGGACCGCGGGAAGTTCGGCGCGCGCGCCGTGAATCACGAAGAGCAGGTGCTTAGCTTTCGGAATGCTCACGTGCGCGATTTTCGCGATGAACGGGATCGCATGGCGGTAATGAACGAGGCTGTGGGACGCTGGGACAGCGAGTATCACGCGCCGGTGCTCGCCACGGAAGTGGTCGGGCTGCTCGCGGGTGCAGGTTGTGTGCTGGACGGCACCCTCGGCGGCGGCGGTCACTCGCTCGCCTTGCTGGAGGGCGGCGCCGCGCGCGTGATCGGTATCGATCGCGATCCCTCCGCGCTCGAAGCAGCCCGCACGCGGCTCGCGAGTTTCGGCGACCGCTTCACCGCCCTCGAGGGAAATTACGCGTATCCCGATCGCATTGCGGCGCTCGATGGCGTCGTCTTCGACGGCATCATCCTCGATCTCGGCGTGTCCTCGCGGCAGCTCGACGACGAATCGCGCGGCTTCTCATTTCGTCCCGGCGCGCCCCTCGACATGCGAATGGGGAACGATGCGGATGCCGATGCAGCGACGTTGCTCGCCGACGAGCGTGAGGAAGAGCTGACGCGCATCTTTCGCGAGTATGCCGACGAGCCAAAGGCCGGCCGCCTCGCGCGCGAGATCGTCAGGCGCCGCCAGACGCATCCGCTCACCACGAGTGACGACCTGGTGAACGCGATCCGCGGCGCGCTTGGTGCGCGTACCGATGCCGGTGATTTCGCCCGCATCTTCCAGGCGGTCCGCATCGCGGTCAACAGCGAGCTGCGCGACCTCGACCGCGCGCTCCCCGCGCTCCGCGCTCGGCTTGCACCTGGTGGGACCTTCCTGGTGATCGCGTATCACTCCGGCGAGGATCGCATCGTGAAGAACGCGTTCCGCGACTGGAGCACCGCCTGCATCTGTCCGCCGAAGCAGCCGTTCTGTACCTGCCGCGGAAAGCCGCTCGGCAGCCTCCTGACGCGGAAGGCGATGGTCGCGGGACCCGAGGAGACGAGGCGAAACGTGCGGTCGCGCAGCGCGCGGCTGCGGGGTTATCGGCATGGCGCCTAAGGCGGGGCGCGGTGCCGGGCGTGGCGGCGATCGCGCGCCGTCGCGAACGCCAACGCGCAAATCTTCGAAGAAGAGCGGGCGCGGCCGTCAGCTCGCGCTCGTCCTGATTGGTTTCCTCGTCGTGACCACGGGCGTCATCTGGCGGAGGAGCTACGGGATCGCGCGCTCGCGCGAGCTGACGGAGCTCGACAAGCGGCGCGTGCAGCTCGAGGCGCGCCGCGCGCAGCTCGAGAGCGAGATCCGCGATCTTTCGAGTCGCGCGCGCCTCGCGCCGATCGTCGAACAGAGGTTGCAGATGCACGTGCCAGCCGACAGCCAGGTCGTCATTCTCCCGCGCCCGCCGCGCGAGCGCCAGCGTTAGGCAGCGGTCGTGCGTCGCGTCAGTCGTCTCGGAGCGGTGAATCTCTCGCTCCTCGCCTTCGCCGTCGCCCTCCTCGGGCGCGCGGCGTGGGTCCAGCTCTGGCAGGGAAACGCGTGGGCCGCGCGCGCCGAACGGCAGCACTTCACCGACGCTCCGGTACCCGCTCCGAGGGGCGACGTGCTCGACGCAACCGGCGAGCGACTGGCCGAGAGCCGCGAGATGCTCCATCTCGCCGTCGCGCCGCGCGAGCTGCGTGAGCCGGCGGTGCTTCGCCGCGCGCTCGCGAGCGCCGGCGTCGCGCCCGAGTGGATCAGTCGCGCGACCGATCCGAAGCGGGCCTGGGTCGCGGTGCCGGGACGCTTCCTGCCAACCGAAGTCGCGCGGGCGGTGCCACTGCGGGGCGTCTACAGCGAACCGGTCTCGGAGCGCGTGTACGCGTTGTCACCGGGACTCCGCGGGTTGATCGGCCAGGTGAATGGCGAAGGGAACGCGGTGGACGGAATCGAGCTCTCGCTCGACTCGCTGCTCCGCGGCACCGCCGGCTCGGCGACGCTGCTCCGCGACGCGCGCGGCCGCAGCTTCGAGGCGCCTAACGATCCGGGGGTCGCGCCGTCGCAGGGACGCTCGGTGACGCTGACGTTGAATCGGGAGCTGCAGGAGATCTGCGAGCGGGCGTTGGCCGACGCGATCTCCCAGCTTGGCGCGAGCGGCGGCGACATCGTCGTCCTCGATCCGCATGACGGCGCCGTGCTGGCGATGGCGAGCCGCCGCGGCGCGCGAAGCGGAGTTACCGCGATCACCGAACCGTTCGAGCCTGGCTCGACGATGAAGCCACTCGTCGGCGCGGCGCTCCTCGAGCACGGTTTGGTGCATCCCGGCGATCGCGTCGACACGTACGGCGGATCGTGGACGGTGTTCGGGCGGACGATCAACGACGTCGAGAAGGGGCTTGGCAAGCTGACGCTGCGCGACGTGATCCGCGTATCGAGCAACATCGGGATCGCACAGTTCGCGCAACGGTTCACTCCGCGCGAAGAATACGAAGCGCTGCGCGACTTCGGCTTCGGCACGGCGACCGGGCTGCAGTTCCCGACCGAAGCCTCAGGCACGCTGCGCCCGCCGAAAGAATGGTCGAAGATGTCGGCCGCGTCGCTGGCAATGGGATACGAAGTCGCGGTCACGCCGCTGCAGCTGGCGACCGCGTACGCGGCGATCGCCAACGGCGGCGAGCTGCTCGAGCCAGCGCTCATTCGCGAGATCCGCGATCCCGACGGGACGGTCATCTACCGGCACGAGCGCCGCGTCGTTCGCCGGGTGATCTCGCCGGCGGTCGCCGCGACCATGCGCGCCATGCTCGGCGAGGCGGTGGAGAAGGGCACCGGGATGAAAGCCGACCTCGCCAACTTCGCCGTCGCCGGCAAGACGGGCACCGCGCGACTCAACGCCGGCGGCGGCTACGCGTTAGGCGAGTATTACGCGTCGTTCATCGGCCTCTTCCCGGCGAACGATCCGCAGTACGTGATCCTGGTCAAGCTCGACGACCCGGCGAAGACCTACGGTGCGGTGACCGCCGCTCCGGTGACGCATGCTGTGCTCGAGGCCGCGCTCGCTGCACGCGACGCGGCACTGGATCGCGGCGCACTGGCGACGAGCGCGCTGCACCGCCCAACCGCACCGCCGGTGACCGACGCGACCGACAGCGAAGCGCGCGATTCGGGGACGTCGTCGGTACCGATGGTCGTCGCGCTCGATGCGCCGGTCGCTGGCGCGCCGCGCGACGCAGCTGTGGTCGAGGTTCCGGACGTCCGCGGACTCGCGCTGCGCGAGGCGGTGGCGGCACTGCATGCGTCCGGATTGCGCGTGCAGCTCACTGCGGGCGCGGCGATGGCGACTGTGCCAGCGGCGGGTGCCCACGTTGCGCGCGGCACCACAGTGCGGCTCATTCACGACGACTGACGAAATCATAGATGAGCATCGAACTGACGGCGATCATGGACCGCCTGCGCGCGCTCGGCCTGTTCGTTCGCGTGCGCGGCGAGCTGCCAGCGCGGATCGAGGCAGTCACCGACGACAGCCGCGCGGCCAACGCGACGACCGCGTTCGTCGCCGTGCGTGGCTCGGTACGCGACGGCCACGATTACCTGCCGGCGGTCGAGACGCAGGGGGCGCGGGTCGCGATCGTCGAGGACGAGACGAGGACCACGCTGCCGGTGATCGTCGTCAACGATGCTCGCCGCGCGGCGGCGGCCGCCGCCGCCGTGCGTCACGGCGATCCGGCGAAGAAGCTCAAGATCGTCGGCGTTACCGGGACCAACGGCAAGACGACGACGGTCGGGCTGCTGCGACACCTGCTCGACGAGCCGCACGCGCGGGCCGCCTCGATCGGAACGTTAGGCGTGCTGGTCGGCAGCGAGGGTGAACCGCTGGCTGGCGGCGCCGGGTTGACGACGCCCGGTCCGATCGAGCTGCAACGGGTGTTGGCCGAGCTCGTGGCGCGCGGCGTCACCCGGGTCGCGATGGAAGTATCGTCGCACTCGCTGCATCAGCATCGCGTCGAAGGACTGGTGTTCGCGGCCGGGGTGTTCACGAACCTCACCCGCGACCATCTCGACTATCACGGGACGATGGAAGCGTATCTCGAGGCGAAGGCGCTTCTCGTCGGCCTCCTCGCGCCCGACGGCGTCGCCGTGGTCAACGCCGATGATCCCGCCTGGAGCGCGCTCCCGCGCGCACCGCGCCGCCTGACGTTTTCCGCCGAGGCGCGCGACGCCGACGTCCGTGCCCTCGACATCCGCTATCGGCCGCGCGGAAGCGAGTGGACGCTCGCGTCCGGCGCCACGCGTGCCGCGGTCAGGTTGCCGTTGATCGGGGCGTTCAACGTCGCGAACGCCTTGGCCGCGGCGGCAGCCGCGCAGGCAGTGGGCGTGGCGATCCCGACGATCGCCGAGCGCCTGAACCGCGCGCCGCAGGTTCCGGGACGACTGGAGCTGCTGCACGACCGCCCCGCCGTCCTCCGCGACTACGCCCACACCCCGGATGCGCTCGAGCGCGCGTTAGGCGCGGTCAGGCCGTTCGCGACCGGAAAGCTGGTCGTCGTCTTCGGCTGCGGCGGGGATCGCGACAAGGGGAAGCGGCCCGTCATGGGCGACATCGCCACGCGCCTCGCCGACATCGCCATCGTGACGAGCGATAATCCGCGCACCGAGGACCCGGAGCGCATCCTCGACGAGATCGAAGCCGGGATGCATGGCCGGCCGCACGAGCGGGTCGAAGACCGGCGCGCGGCGATCGCCCGCGCCCTCTCGATCGCCGGTGACGACGACGTGATCGTCCTTGCCGGCAAGGGCCACGAAACCTACCAGATCCGCGGGACCGTGAAACTCCACTTCGATGAGAAAGAGATCGTGCAGGAACTGACGGCGGGATCGCGATGAATCGACTGGCCTGGACGATGGACGACGTCGCCGATGCGCTCGCCGGCAACGCGCGCGGTGTGCTGCCGCGCGGAAGCAGCGAGTTCAGCGCCGTCAGTACCGACACGCGGACGATCGCGCCTGGCGCGCTCTTCGTCGCGCTCCGCGGTGAGAATCACGACGCGCACGATCATCTCGCTGACGCGGTGGCGAAAGGTGCTACCGGGCTCGTCGTCTCCGACGCCGCGCGCGCGGCCGGCCTGACGGTTTCGGTCTACCCGGTTGACGACACGCTGCACGCGTTAGGCGCGCTCGGCCGGCACTGGCGGGCCGCATGGGGGAAGCCGGTGGTCGGGGTGACCGGGAGCAATGGCAAGACGAGCACGAAGGAGCTCCTTCGCGCCGCGTTAGGCGCCCGCTTCCGCGTTCACGCCACCCAGGGAAACTTCAACAACCAGGTCGGCGTGCCGCTCACCCTGCTCGCGATTCCCGCCGATGCGCAGATGGCGGTGATCGAGATGGGAACCAGCATGCCGGGGGAGATCGGCATCCTCCGCGCGATCGCCGAACCGGACATCTCGGTCGTCACGTCGGTGGCCGAGGCGCATCTCGAGCTGCTCGGCTCCATCGACGGCGTCCGTCGCGAGAAGTCGGCGATCTTCGACAACGTCGCCGTTGCCGTCGTGGCGGCGACCGAGCCGGAGGTGATCGCGATGGCGCGCGAACGTGCCGCGCGGGTGATCGTCGCCGGCCTCGGAAGCGGCGACGTGCAGGCGACACGCTGGGGACGCAGCGAGGACGCGACCACCGGCGGCGGCTGGCTCGATGTCGACGGGGTGCGGGTCGACGTGCCGCTCCGCGGCGAGCACAACCTGCGCAACGCGATGCTCGCG
>JAICUE010000517.1 GCA_025936015.1 Gemmatimonadaceae bacterium | reverse complement strand
CCGCGATTCGCGCCGCATCCATCGTTCGGTCGGTCACCGGGATCCTGATCGACGCCTCGGCCACGACCTCGGCGGACATGGTCGTGAGAATCTCGACCAGCGCGTCGTGCGCATGGTGAGAGCTGAGCGATGCGTTCACCAGCGCGACCGGCATTCCCGGGAACGCGGTACTGCTCACCAGCCAGTCGAGAGCGTTCTTCAGCGAGCCCGGAACCCCGTGCGCGTATTCAGGACTCGAGATGAGCAGTCCCCGCGCACGGCCGATCTCCGAACGGAGCTCGGCGACCGCTGGCGGCGGGACAGCGCCCTCGGCGTCGAGCTCGGGATTGAAGTGCGGCAGCGTCGCGAGGCCGGTGTAGACGACGATCTCGACACCGGCCGGCGCGAGCAGCTGCGCCGCCTCGATGACGCTTCGATTCACCGAAGACTCGCGCAGGCTTCCCGCGATCGCGAGGATGCGCATCGATTCTCGCTGCCTTACGCCTGGCGCTACGGCTTCGCCGCTGCCTGACGATCGAGCTGGCGCAGCACGTCGCCGAGCTTTCGCATCTCCTCGCCGTACGTCGCCCAGTCGTCGGCTCGCTGCGCCGCGCGGGCGCGGTCGTAGTGCTCGCGTGCCTGGCGGCCGAGCGACGCGGCCGTACCGTTAGGCAGCGGCGCCGCTGGCGCCGCCGCTCCCGTCGCGGCCGGCTCGGCCAGCGTCGGCGGCTCGGCGCCTTCGTCGGCGGTCGGCGCGTACAAGCCGGCGAGCGCGGCGTCGAGCGTCTCGCCCATCGACACCCGCCCCTCCTCCGCGGCGATCACCCGCTTCAGCTCGGGGATCCGACCGCCCTGTGCGCGCAGGTACAACGGCTGCACGTAGACCAGCGAACCTTCGACGGGGATGACGAGCAGCTCGCCGCGGACGACCTCCGATCCGCGCTGATCCCAGAGCGTCACCTGACGCGAGACCTCCGTGTCCTGGTTGATGCGGTTCACGATCTGGTTCGGCCCGAAGACGAGGCTCTGCCGCGGAAAGCGATAGACGGCGAGCTCGCCGTAATGCGCGCCGTCGTTACGCGCGACCATCCACGCCGCGAGGTTGTCCTTCTGTCGCGGGGTGAACGGGCGCATCAGGATGTACTCGGCGTTGTTCTCTCCCGGGAGACGCATCACCATGTGCCGCATGAAGGCGTCGCCCGCCGAGCGCTGGCCGCTCGCGTCGGGCGCACCCGTCACGCCGGGGATCTGCCATTCATCCTCGCGGTGATAGAAGGTCTCCGGGTTGTCCATGTGGTACGTCGCGTAGAGCATCGTCTGCAGCTGGAAGAGGTCCTGCGGATAGCGGACGTGCGCGCGGAGGTCGGCCGGCATCGAATCGAGCGGATGCAGGAGCCCGGGATACATCCGGTCGATCGTGTGGATGATCGGGTCCTTGTCGTCGGAGCGGTACGCGACGAGGCTGCCATCGTAGGCGTCGATGACGACTTTCACGCTGTTGCGCATGTAGTTCACGCCGCCGCCGACGCTGCGCGCATACGGATAATGATCCGTCACCGTGTACGCATCGAGCATCCACTTCAGCCGGCCCGACGCGGTGACCACCATGTAGGGGTCGCGATCGAAGAGCAGGAAGGGAAGTGCGCGCCGCGCGCGCTCGCTGACGTCGCGGTAGTAGAGGATGCGCGTCCGGTCGGTGAGGTCGCTCGACAACAGGATGTTGAGTGACCCGAAGCGGATCGCGAACAGCAGCCGGTGGAGAAACGAATTCACCGGGACGCCGCCCGTTCCGGTGTACTGCGAATACACCGCCGCATCTCCCTGCCCCGCCGGGAAGTCGAACTCCTTCTGCCGGCTCGGCGCGAGCACGAAGTCGTTCGAGAGCTCGCCGTAGTAGATCTCCGGTCGCTTCACCGCGAGGTCGATCGTCGACGCCGGCGGCAGGTCCTTGATGAACAGGACCGGCAGTCCCTCCGGCGTCACCTCGTTCGACGGGCCT